>DATJDO010000064.1:0-2668 GCA_035497375.1 Chitinophagaceae bacterium
CACGCAACAACTATTTATTACCCATTATGCATTATTCATTATTCATTAGTCATGATTCATTAACCTTTCATTTCATCCCGTCAAATCAACGGTTCATCAGATCAATGCACAGCATACGGCCAGGAGCCGGCACATTTGCAAAAAGCAAGTGTAATGAAGAAAATATTCACCATCATGCTGCTGCTCTGCCAATCTGCAGGAGCCCAGCAAAAATCACTGACCACCACCCTGTCTTTCGAGACGATTGGCGAAGGCTATAATGCGATCCTTTCTGTCAGTGAAACAGAAATCCGCAGCAGAGCATTGCCGGGCATTCCCCGCCCGCTGGTCTATACAGACTCTATCAAGCGGAAGGGTGACCTTGTCAGCGGCACCATCACTATCCTGCAATGGAACTGCGCATTCAGCGGGTACTTGAGCGCAGATAGCCTGGACCTGCAACTGATCAGCCGCCGCGACGGGCGTGACCTTGGCCGGCTCAAAGGAGGAAAAAGCGAGCGCATCAGTTATACAATGAGTAGTGTCGTGGAGCAGATGATGGAGCTGACACACCGGTATATTTACGATCCCCGCCAGCTGGACACTAAAGAATGGAAAGACTATGAGGCTGAACTACGCCAGTATGGCGCTTTCCTGCAGGACGACCTGGAATTACTGGCGCTGGCATACCGGAATATCAACAGCCTGCCCTTTACCCATTATACGCTCAGCAAAATGAGCGACATAGCCTGGAAACACTATTATGAAGAAGCTTATGAAACGTCTACGCCCGCAACACTGACAGAACTGCAACAGGGCACTGCACTACTGGATATTACCAGCTTCGGTGGCAACGGCAAATCACTGGAGGAATACATGCAGCAGGTCATTGACCGAAAGTACAGCAACCTGGTCATTGACCTGCGGGAAAACAGCGGTGGCGGCGCAGGCGCTGTGCTGGCCCTAAGCAAATACCTGGCAAACGGCGAGGCTCCGGCTGGTGCACTGCTGACTAGCAAATGGTTCCAAAAGCACAAAGGCCCGCCCACAACTAAAGACTATAAAAACTTTATGGTATTCAGTGAAGGTAGTACCCTGGAACTGATCAACAGCTTTACAAAGCACGAGGGCATTATCCTGCAGGCAAAACCTGCAGCAAAGATCTTTAACGGCAAGATTTACATCCTGACCAGCAATACAACAGCCAGTGCCTGTGAGCCCTTTGTGTGCAGCATGCAGTATTTTAAACGGGCGGTGATTGTAGGGGAACAAACAGCAGGTGCCATGCTCAGCAAAATCCCTTTCGATATGGCCAACGGGTACAAATTGTTCCTGCCTGTTGCCGACTATTACACCATTGATGGCAGGCGCCTGGACAAAAACGGTGTGAAGCCGGATATCCTGACGGGAAAGGACGAGGCACTGGAAAAAGTAAAAGCAATGATCAATGAATAATTATTAATGATGAATGAATAATGGATAATGTAAAACCTATTTAAGTAATTATTGACCTAATTTTAAAACGAAAATCAGGATCATTTCCGTAAAATTTTTATCGTATGAAATGGACCAACCTGTTCTTTGGCCTGCAAACGATTGCTGCCTCCGTACTGGGCATATGGCTACTGTTGCGCTGGAACAAGCTGCTGTTGTTTGTGCGAAAAGAAAGCCTGCGCAAGCATCTGAAGATCGTACTGATTACCTGCAGTTTCTATGCCGCGTACCAACCGGCCAATTATGGCTGGTACACTACGGATCCGGGTGTAGGTATAGGCATACTGATTGGTGCATACGCCTACATGTCTGCCCTGGCCCTGATCACTACGACGGTGTATACGCTGGCTTTGCGCAGCCCCATTTACCGGACCTGGACACAGCAAAGACAGATAGTAGCCACTTTTGCACTGATCGCAGCTACACCGGTATTGGCAGAGTTGATACTCGCTCCCCTGGTAGGTTTCCGGGGTATTGATCTGATCTGGAATATTTCGTTTACACTATGGGGCGCTTGTTTTGCCGCAACGATATTCCTGTTCTTTGAAAACTATACTTCCCGCCAGTTGCTGAAACTGCAGCAGCAGGAACTGGAACTCAGCCGCCTGGATGCCCTGCATACACAGGCCCGGCTGGATGCCTTGCAGGCGAAGGTGAGCCCACACTTCCTGTACAACACCCTGAATGCCATGGCGGGCCTGGCATTGGAAGACGGAGCAAAGACCAGCCAGATGGCGGTGGCTCTAAGCACCTTGTTTCGCTACAATCTGAACCAGGAGCAACAGGTGCTGGCCACGGTACAGGAAGAAATAGAAATGGTGGCCGCATACCTGGGTATAGAGCAAATCCGCTTTGAAGAAAAACTACGCTTTGAACTGAACATCGCTCCCAAAGCAAAGCAGTGCTATCTGCCCCGCTTTACACTGCAAACGCTGGTGGAAAACTGCATCAAACACGCCGGTAGCGGTGATAGTGGAGTACTGCACATCAAAGTATTGATCCGCGAAACGGAAGGCGGCCTGCTGCTGGAAGTAGCGGATAATGGTAAGCCTTTTCCTGCAGGGCTACACCCCGGCTTCGGGCTGCAAAGCCTGCACGACAAATTACAGCTGTCTTTTCCCGGCCGGCATACGGTGGAGATCAGCAACGAGCCGAAAAAAATCAGTATGACCCTGCATTATGAGTAAAGCGTATA
>DATJDO010000065.1:0-4246 GCA_035497375.1 Chitinophagaceae bacterium
GCAGATACCAACGGGATACGGGTATCGCTGCTCATCAGTTCACCTGTGCTGCGATCGCCGATCACCAGGCCACAAACACCTTCAGGAACATTGTTCTTCCGGAATACTTCGCTCACCAGCCTCTGGCAGGCAATAGCAGTCATCGGAGTTTTTTCAGAAGGTTTCCAGACACAGGTGTTGCCGCATACCCAAGCCAGGAAGCTATTCCAGCTCCATACGGCTACGGGGAAATTGAAGGCACTGATGATACCTACCACACCTAAGGGATGCCATTGCTCAAACAAGCGATGATTGGGCCTTTCGCTCTGTATCGTCAGACCATAGAGCTGGCGGGACAATCCCACAGCAAAATCAGCGATGTCGATCATTTCCTGTACTTCCCCCAAGCCTTCCTGCAGGCTTTTGCCCATCTCATAAGACACGAGTTTGCCCAACGGCTCTTTATTGGCGCGCAATGCTTCGCCAATCTGCCGCACGATCTCTCCGCGCTTGGGTGCCGGCCAGCTGCGCCATTCTGTAAATGCCTGTTGCGCCGCTTCCACAACTTGGTTGTATTCGGCTTCAGCAACACCCTGAACAGAGGCAATTACCTGTCCGTCTGTGGGAGAGTAGGAATCAATAAGCGTACCGGTGGAGACTAACCATTCCGAACCGGTAGAAGCGCCCTGGTTGAGCGACTGGATATGTAAAGACTTTAAAATTTCCTGCATGATAATTTGTTTGATACTGATGCAAATGTAATGAACCGCACCGATGCATAAAAAAAGGAAGCGCTCAGGCTTCCTTTTGACTCTTCTTTTTTATTTTGTTAGCGATAATCGTTGCTGCAATACTCAGAGCTTTCCACTTGAGGTAGCCAAAAGCCAGTTCTTTAATCGCAGTGCCAGCTATTTTGCGGACACCTAATTGTGCACCACGCTTCATCACAAACGGAAGAGCATACTTGGAGGCAAGCTCCAGCACAGGTGCAAGCTTTGCACTACCGGTCAATGAACCGGATAAAAAACCGACACCTTGCTCCAGCAAGCTTCCTTTGTCCGATTCGGCCTTTTTGAGCGCTGCCGCTTTCTTCCTGGCTTTTTTCTTGATGGCCAATCTTTCCGCATGCAGCTCATCCAGGTTGCGTAGGTGCTTCTTATAGAGCATACTTATTTGTTTGTTTTTTCTACAGCAATGGAATCCTTCTCATCCTCATCATCGTCGTGGACGATTTTTTCGGTAAGCACACTGATAAATTTACTGGTCAGAAATTTAAGTAAACTCTTTCTGCTACCTGCAAAAATAAGAATCAGAATCAGGAAAAACCCTGCTACCGTAATATAACCGAGTATATAGCTGTTCATCAGTTCAGACAGCATTTCTGCAATACCCAGCCCGATAAACATTACTACGCCGAAGCTTAATAAAAGAAAAATTACCATAAAGATCAGGAAGCTCATAGCTCCCGACACTCGTTCGATGAGTTCCAGTTGCACAAGGCGCACCTTCGACTCCACCAAACCGGTTATTTTATCCTTCCATTTTTGGAAAATATCTAACAAAATAATGCGATTTTAGGCGTTAAAAATATCTTCTTCCAGTTCTTTACTTTTCCTGTTCAACTTATTTTTCAGGTCGTTGAATTTGTCTTTAATGCCGGCCAGGTCTTCCTGACGTTTTTCTTTGTCTGTAGCGAGTACATAGCCTAAGGCTGCTCCGATTGCCGCTCCTATAATGAGTGTTGCTACTGCTTTTCCTGCTTTTGCCATTGTTAATGAGTTTTAATAGTTAATGATACAACGAAGGTAGGCCTCATGTTTTTAAAAGTGTTACACGAAAAGCCTTTTTATTTACATTTTAAGAAAGTTATCACACTATAAGCAAAAGATTATACGGAGAGTAAAATAACGTTTCTGTTTTAATATTAAAATAATACTCCCAGAAATCAGCTGATTTCTGGGAGTATACCAGCATCCGGAACTTTATTAATGGTTTATAGTATGCAAGGTCCTATTATAATTATTAAAAGAAGCAGAAGTTGTGTATATTATTGAATTCTTCTTGATACATGTTCCTGAAGGGAAACATGCACTACAGCTGCAATAACTTGACCCATTAGTAGAGGCATCACATCCATTACTACATGACCCTTCACATGTACAAGTATAAGTCATCCCCATTGTTTTGGAATCTCCCAAAACGTAAGTAGGCTCTCCGTTGATATTTGTCAAGGTAATCCTAGATGTAATAGTAGTGAACTTTTCGGCAGTTGTAGACTCCCATTTAGTTCTTATACCTGGAATTTTATTTCCATTTTCATCAACGAAATTGATCAATGTACTGGAAAGAAGCCTGTTATTTTGAGTAGACAACATTTGGCTGTTGATGTAAAAATGTTGAAGCTCATCAAAGCTAAAAGGAATAAATTCTCCATTCTCATCCCTATATACCATAGGAGTAGAGCCAAGAGAAGCTGCTCTTTGAAAAGAAGCAGAAGATCGGCTTTCAATTTTTGTGTTACTCTGATCAGTTCCTTTATTATTTTTAGAACAAGCAATAAGGACACAAAACGCAATCATTAAAGTTGTTACTGATGCGTAGAAAATATTTTTTTTGGCTTTTATAATAGTATTTTTTTTGATTAACAATAAATTTTCTAGAATCCGGATGATAGTAACACAAAACTAGTTAGCAGCAGCAAAGTGATCATAGTAAAAAAGCGACATTATTCTTTTTATAGCAATTTCACAGAACAGATAATTCACTCGTCCTAATTTGTGCTACCAGACTTCGGCAAACACTCTTTGTTTATGAATATAAAAAGGCTATTTTTGCTCGCTTTTTAAAAATAACACAAACTATGGGCGTATTAGTCAATAAAGATTCTAAAGTAATTGTACAGGGTTTTACCGGTACAGAAGGTACCTTTCATGCTACCCAGATGATAGAATATGGAACCAATGTTGTAGGTGGTGTAACCCCTAATAAAGGCGGTTCTACGCACCTGGACAAACCAGTTTTCAATACCGTTAAAGATGCCGTTGAAAAAGCGGGCGCTGATACGTCTATTATTTTCGTTCCCCCTGCATTTGCTGCCGACGCTATTATGGAAGCTGCCGATGCCGGTATTAAAGTGATCATTTGCATTACTGAAGGAATTCCCGTTCAGGATATGGTAAAGGCAAAAGCTTTTGCTGCAACAAAAAATTGCCGTCTGATTGGCCCTAACTGCCCTGGTATCATTACTGCAGAAGAAGCTAAAGTAGGCATCATGCCTGGTTTTGTCTTTAAGAAAGGAAGAATCGGTATCGTATCTAAATCCGGTACCCTGACATACGAAGCTGCTGACCAGACTGTAAAATCCGGTATGGGTATTTCTACAGCCATTGGTATCGGTGGCGATCCTATTATCGGTACGACTACCAAAGAAGCGGTTGAATTACTGATGAACGATCCTGAAACTGATGGTATCATCATGATCGGTGAGATCGGTGGTGGCATGGAAGCAGAAGCTGCAAACTGGCTGAAAGACAATATGCGCAAACCCGTTGTAGGCTTTATCGCCGGTCAGACAGCGCCTGCAGGCCGTCGTATGGGTCACGCCGGAGCCATTGTTGGTGGTGCGGATGATACTGCTGCAGCTAAAATGAAAATCATGGCTGAGTGTGGTATCCACGTGGTAGCAAGTCCTGCTGATATCGGCAAGACGATGGCTGCAGTGCTGAACAAATAATACAGGCTAAAGCCTTTAACTTACTTTGGTAATTGAGCCCGGCTCAATTACCAATTTTTTTACACTAAAAAGTGGATCAAGATGGTCTATAACGTTATTGGCCTGATGTCCGGCAGCTCTCTCGATGGCCTGGATATCTGCTACAGCCAGTTTGAAGAGGTAAGGGGTAAATGGTCTGCACAGATCGTACACGCCGAATGTATACCTTATACCGAAGAGTGGAAACGCAACCTGCATGAAGCTGCGCTACAGAATGTGCCTTATTTCCTGCGCCTGCATACAGCCTATGGCCGCTACCTGGGTGAAGCAGTGCAATCTTTTATGGACAGAAATGAGCTGGCTCATAAAGTGCATTTTATAGCATCGCACGGGCATACCATATGGCATGAACCCCAGGCACAAACAACTTTTCAACTGGGCGACGGAGCCTCCATTGCTGCAGTAGTAGGCTTACCTGTGATCAGCGACCTTAGGGCTATGGATGTAGCCCTGGGCGGGCAGGGAGCACCTATCGTACCGATTGGCGATAAACTT
>DATJDO010000066.1:0-6678 GCA_035497375.1 Chitinophagaceae bacterium
CGCTGACGCAAATCGCTGCTACAGCAACAGACCTGTATGGTAAAGCCAGGAACAAAAAAATACAACCCAGCGAATTCAGTGGCAATACGTTCACCATTTCCAACCTTGGTATGATGGGTATTGACGAATTTACTGCTATCATTAATCCGCCGGACAGCTGTATTCTTGCAGTAGGCAATATTGTGCCGACCCCTGTGGTAGAGAACGGTGCTGTTGTTGTTCGCCAGATACTGAAACTGACACTCAGTTGCGACCACAGGGTGGTAGACGGCGCCGTAGGAGCAAAATTCCTGCAAACGCTGAAAACCTTTATTGAAAACCCGGTGACCATGCTGGCCTGATCTTAAAAAGCAAGAGCCGAAAGGCTCTTTCTTTTTTTCTATCCATTTTTAAAACAGACCTTTATACCCTATGGCACGTTCCATTAATGCCAGATCCATTATAGGTTTTATCCTGCTACTGCTGCTCAGCGGAACCTTCGTGTTCTCGGCTGTGGCCAAATTCATTACCATAGAGCCTTTCGAATGGACTTTTATGGATATGGGGCTTTCCGGACCTTTTTCTTTTTTCCTGGCGCGCTTTTTTGTGGGTTTCGAGTTTTTGCTGGCCTTTTTCATGCTAGCGCATGTGTACCTGAAGCGCTTTACTTACCCTTTGACCATATTGTTCCTGATCGCAATGACCCTATACCTGGTCATCCTGCTGGCTACCAAAGGGAATAATGTAGATTGTGGCTGTTTTGGAGACGCCTTACCGATGTCGCCTGTGGTCAGTATATTAAAAAACCTGATCATGCTGGCAGTGATCCTCATCCTTTCCAGGATCTATGCGGTAAAGCCCTACCGCTTTTCCGGTATCGTTGCGGCAGTGGGTACTGCGTCCATGATGGCACTCCCTTTTGTCTTTGTACCGTATGAGCAAAAGCCAAGCCCGATCAACCTGAATGCCTTGTACAAGGATGCAGTCTATAAGCCCGCAGTAGAATTGAGAAAGGGCAAACACCTGGTCGCATTCCTGAGCCTGGGTTGCCCGCATTGCCGGAAGGCAGCCCGTATTTTCAAAGATATCTATGCTGCAGACAGTACCATTCCCATTTATATGGTATTGTACGGCCACGCTTCCGATACGGCAGAGTTTTTTAAAGATACCAAAGCCGGTAAAGTACCGCACTTTGTGTACCACAATTCCCCAGAATTTATCAAAATGGCCGGTCAGTTTGTACCTTCCATTTTTTGGATCAGCAATAGTATTAAAGAGCGCAGGGTCACTTATGTACAGCTGAGTACAGACCTGCTCAGAAACTGGAAAAAAGATTGATGTATTATGGCTGCACTGGATGACAACCTGGAAGATTATGAAGACGATGATGAGGTAGACTCATCCGGAGAAGGCCCCCTGGAAGAACGGGAACGCTTTATCGTGAATAAAGGCCAGGAACCTATACGTATAGATAAGTTTCTGCAAAACCGCCTGGAAGGGGCCAGCCGCAGCAAAGTGCAGCAGGCTCTTGATGACGGTCATATCCTGGTCAACGGTAAGATGGTCAAATCGAACCATAAAATCAGGCCCGGAGAAGAAGTCGTTATTTTTGAAACGAGGCCCTCCCAACTGTATGAGATTGTACCTGAAAATATTCCCCTGGATATCGTATATGAAGATGAAGATATTATGATCATCAACAAACAGGTGGGCATGGTGGTGCATCCGGGTTGCGGTAACCCACGGGGGACCCTGGTCAACGGCCTTTCTTATTACCTGAAAAAAGAGGAATCGGAAGCTTTGCCGCGTATTGGCCTGGTACACCGCATCGATAAAGACACCAGCGGCTTGCTGGTCATTGCCAAGACCGAAGAAGCCATGCCTAAAATGGGCAGCCAGTTTAAAAACCATACGGTACATCGCCGCTACATTGCACTGGCCTGGGGCAATGTGGAGGAAGACGAAGGTACGGTAGTGGCCCATATCGGCCGTCACCAGCGATTCCGCAAGATCATGGCTGCCTACCCCGAAGGCGATCATGGAAAAGAAGCGATCACCCATTACAAAGTACTGGAGCGCTTCAATTATGTAACACTGCTGGAGTTGCGACTGGAAACCGGCCGTACCCACCAGATCCGGGTACACATGAAGCATATCGGCCATCCTTTATTCAACGACGCTACCTATGGCGGAGATCATATTGTGAAAGGTACCGTATTTACCAAATACAAACAGTTTGTCGAAAACTGCTTTAAGCTCATGCCCCGACATGCCCTGCATGCCAAAGAACTGGGCTTTGTACACCCCCGCACCGGGGAACAGGTCATGTTCAATTCTGAAATTCCTCAGGATATGACAGCCGTGATCGAAAAATGGCGCACTTATATTTCCGGTATGACCCAACAATTAAAAGACAAAATCGATAACGGATAATCTTTATCCTGCCATTTGTTTTCCCGATAAAATTTTTACCTTTAAGCTTCTTATTCATTACACAACAGGATTATGAAAATCAATAAGTACTTTACGTTTGCACTCGTTACATTATTAACCTTCAGCCTGGTGATGCAGAGCTGCAATAAAAAAGGCCTTCCTCATCGCAAATACAGAGGCCAGGCACCCAGGGGACCAAACAAATAGCTCCCTACACCCTATTTTGTACAAAGGATATTAGATATCAGCCTGTTGGCTGGTTTTTGGTATCCTTTTTCACATAGGAATTGTCTATATTTACAGAGTAAGTCTTTTGAAAACGGTACTGACCATATTTTGTTTACTGCTGTGCGTCAGGCACGGATTGTCCCAGCCGGGGTACGATACGGTCAAGGTTTATTTTCCTATCAATATTATTGTACCGGATCGTGCTGCTACAGAATCTATGGATCATGCCATACGGCTGATCGGGCAAAAAAACTGCCTGATCTACGGTTATGCTGACTACCTGGGTAACGAGCCCTCTAATCTCGATCTGGCCATCGGCAGGGCAAATAATGTGCGCAAATACCTGCAGGAAGGGGGTATCTTACCCAATCAAATCCTGATCTGCGAAGGTATCGGACAAGTGAACAGGAATGTAATACAAAGCAGAGAGGGCTACCCCGAAGACCGGCGCGTGGACATCTTCATCAAAAAAGGCGGTACTGAAAATAAAGGGCATACGATTACCTTCAAAGCAGCACCGGATACCGGTAAAAAGAAAATGCAGGTCTCCGAAATTACGACAAGAGGAAGACTGATACCGGTAAAAACGGTACCTAAAAAAGATCCGCCTCCCGATACGGTGAAACCTATCGTTGCCGCTGAGAAAAATATAGCCAAAAGAGCAATACCATCCAGGCCGATTACGCAGCGGCCTCCGTCAACGATCAGCTTTGACAACCTGAGCAAATTAAAGGCCAATGATGTCTTGCGCGTAGAAAACATTCATTTCCTGCCTACCAAGCATATTATTACCGAAGATAGTGAACCCATTTTGAGAGCATTGCTGCAAACCATGCTGGACTTTCCTCAACTGGCCATCCGAATAGAAGGCCATGTATGTTGCATCCGCGGTGCGGGAGATGCACTGGATACCGATACTTATGAATTAAAACTGTCCGAAAACCGGGCCAGGCATATTTACCTGTACCTGATCACCAACGGCATTGACGGAACCCGTATCGAGTATGCAGGCTTCGGTAAAAGCAGGCCGATTGTTGCCGAAGAAAAAACAGAAGAAGACGCCCAGAGAAACAGGCGCGTAGAGATTCGCGTCTTAAGAAATTGAACATGAACACCAACAAGGCCGCGCGTTACAAAACGATCGCTTCACCGACCACATCCACATTCAAAGACAGGGGCAGCCGTTTCCTGGGTTACGCCTTTCCCGTGCGGGACAAAGAAGAAATAAAGAACCGTTTGCGCGATATCAAAAATGAACATCCAAAGGCCACTCATCATTGTTTTGCCTACCGCCTCGGCACGGAGGGCCTGGATTTCAGGGCTGCAGACGACGGAGAACCTTCGGGCAGTGCAGGGCGGCCCATACTTGGGCAGATAGACAGCTCAGGCTGTACCAATGTGCTAATCATTGTCGTCCGCTACTACGGTGGTACTATGCTGGGTGTGCCCGGCCTGATCAATGCGTACAAAACCACTGCTGCCGAAGCGCTGCAGCAGGCAGAATGGATAGAAAAGTGGATCACGCAAACCGTTGAACTTTCCTTTGACTACAACGCGATGAGCGAAGTGTTGTACCTGTTGAAGCAAAATGAAGCAGAAGTGCTGCGGCAGGATCTCCAATTGTTTTGTACCGTTACAACCGCCGTACCTTTGCCGTATTACGAGCAATGTGCCGGCCAACTATTGCAGATCAGGGGCCTGCAGCTCAAAAAAGTATAAGTAATTGGAGCAGGCGGAAAAACATACCCGGTTAATTAAGGAGGAGGCGAAGCGGCTGGGCTTTATGCAATGCGGTATCGCTGAAGCTACCGAACTTACAGAAGATGCCCGCAGGCTGGAGCAATGGCTGCACCAGGGCTTCCAGGGAAAGATGGGCTATATGGAAAACCATTTTGAATTGCGTATCGATCCGCGCAAACTCGTACCCGGCGCACAATCCGTCATCACCCTCCTGCTCAACTATTTCCCTGACGGAGCGCAGCAGGAAGACGCACCTAAAATTGCGAAATATGCCTGGGGCAAAGACTACCATTATGTGATCCGGGAAAAATTAAATGAATTGCTGGATTTTATCGGCAGCAACATCGGCGCTGTCAATGGCCGGGGTTTCGTAGACAGCGCTCCTGTATTGGAACGCAGCTGGGCCGTTCGGGCTGGCCTGGGCTGGGTGGGCAAAAACGCCAACCTGATCAGCAAGCAGACCGGTTCTTTCTTTTTTATCGCTACCCTGATCTGCGACCTACCACTTGTTTATGATACTCCTTTCACAACAGACCACTGCGGTACCTGTACCCAATGCCTGGATGCCTGCCCTACCGGGGCTATTGTATCGTCTACGCAAATCGATGGCAGCAAATGCATTTCCTATCTGACAATAGAGCTGAAAGACGAACTGATCCCGAAAGAACTGGAGGATAAGATGAGCGGATGGGCTTTCGGCTGCGACATCTGCCAAGACGTATGCCCCTGGAACAGGTTTTCAAAAGCCCATACAGAGCTGCATTTTCAGCCTCTGCCTCAGGTACTGAACCTGTCAGAAAAAGAATGGCAGGAGCTAAGCGAAAGCCATTTCAAAGCTTACTTTAAACAGTCGCCCATAGCGCGTACCAAATGGAAAGGTATGCAGCGCAATATCAAGGCTATAAAATCAGTAAACTAATCTGTAGCAGAATCGCGGATGTTCACGATGGTGGAATCCTGCTGAATCGCTTCCAGCGCCCCCGGCATCATAGGCTCTTCTTCGTATTGTTCGGCTTTATTGAGCTGTACCAGCCATTTACCGTCAATCTTTGCCAGGGTGATCAGCTGCTGCTCTTCCAGCTTGGAAGTATTGTAAGTCACCACGGCCTTGTCTCCTGTTTCCTTTACATCCAGGATATTGATCTTCAGCTTGCGGCCTTCGGCCTTTACCGAATCCGGAACCATGTTCAGGTAGTCAGCCTGGTCCAGCAATTCGCGTGTAGTGGAATCCGAAACAGTCTTTGCTTCTTCCAGGTCGGCCTTGGCCACACTCAGCAGGAATTTTTCTGCTACGGCTTTGGGACTATTGGAGGTACAACCGGTAAGGCTAATGGCCAGACAGGTAATGATCAAAAAAGAGAGGAATGATTTTCTCATGCGCTTCGGTAAAAATTACAGCGCGAAGCTACTATTTATAGCTGATTGCACAAATAGTAGTGCTGTGTACATTGCCAAACAGGTTGTCGATAGCGATATATTTTCTGCCGGAGCTGCTGATCGTCGGCTTAAGGTAGCCGGAGTCGGCACTTGCCTGCAGCAGCAGTTTGTACACCAGCTCAGTGCAATACATCCGGTCATCTGTAAGCAGATCAAACGCCACATCAAAGCGGATGCCCTGTTCCCGCAACAGGTGTACCCCCTGCAGAAAACTTTCCTGCGCCACACTATCCAGGTCATAGCGCACCAATGCCCAGCGTTTGTTCATTTCCGGGCGGATAAATGCGGCAACCGGTTCATACACAATATCACTTACGGAATGATGATTATCACCGATGATATGGGTTACATACTGTCCCGAGTCGGTGCAGGACAGTACGCCACAGTGAGAATAACTTTGATCGCGGGTATTGAGCCGGCTAAATAACTTACTCAGCTCATCCCTGCCGCAACGCAGTACCACATCCCCGCTACGGGCCGATGCCAGTAAAGAGTCATTGAAAGCACGATACACAATGGCATCGCCGGTTTCTTTTGTTTCGGAACAGGAAGATAGCACCTGGCTGACCCCGAAGAGCAAGCCTGCAATAACAGTCCGTACCTGGTATTTTGTGTGCATAGAAAAAGAAAAGCTGACCGTTTGAACGGTCAGCCCTGGATAAAAATTTTATCGCGAAGAAATTAGCTCGCCAGAAAATCTTTCACTTTGTCTTTGTGAACGATGTTTTCTTTAAAAGTGTAAGCGCCTGTTTTAGGACTACGTACGGCTTTGATTACTTTAGTGTAATTTTTAGCTTCTGCGGCCTGTTTAGGGTCTTTTTTAATCGCGGTTTTAGCTGCTTTTGCCATTACTCAGATATT
>DATJDO010000067.1:0-7760 GCA_035497375.1 Chitinophagaceae bacterium
GACCAGGTTCGGAGTAAGCCCCATCCTGATCAGCAGGCGCACAAAGGGGTTGATTACTTTATAGATCCCCTGCTGTAAACTATCTCTCAGTGTTTTTGCTTCCATACTAAAAATCAAATTTGAAACGAACCCTCACGCCCATCGCTGAGACATTCGGATTGTCTATGTAGGTAAAGCGGCGTACCACATCTACCCTGAAAAATTTTAAAATATTACCCACGCCGATACTTCCTTCTATATACGGTTCCTTTTGCAGTGAAAAGGTTGATAAGCGACCGTTCTCATCTTCCGGAAAACGATAAAGGTCTGCATCGCTTTTACCTGGCCTGTTTTCTTCTCTTAAACCTCCGTATAGCACTTTGGCGCTGACAAACTCCCGGAATTTCAGTTTTTTGATCAGCGGAATCTTGTTCAGGAAGAAACCATTAAAGCACTGATCGATCTGTATGCTTGCATAGTGGTCGCTGACAAACTCCAGGAAGTTCATCAGGTTGTACGATTGCAGCTGGTAAGAGTAGCTTTGGTTGGCACGATGGATATCCAGCAGGGGGAAAGGCACCTTTCCGAAAACATAGCCCCCTTCCAGCACGATATCTGCAAAACCCAGCTGAGACAAATAAACCCTTTTGTACACATTAGCACTGAGGTTCTGATAATTGTATTGCCCTTTGAATACATCCTTCAGGCCGACGATGCCACGCAATGTAAATACGGGGTAACGGTTGGGTAAGGGGATGCGATACAGTTTTCCCTGGTAAAACTCTTCGTGTGGCGCCCAGCGCAATTCCAGTGACGCCTCAGAGGTCGTCAGGCTTTGCTCCGGCAAGCCGGTGGCATCATTTATATAATGCAATCCGCCAGCGGCCTGCTGCCGCCAGTTCTTAAAGCCTACTTTATACGAAAAGTGGTTGTTGTACTCGTGCAGGTAGTCTACATTGTAAATATCATTATACAGCCATTTGTCATTCACACCTCTTTTGAGCGAAAGAAAAATGTTGTCTTCCTGGATAAACTGTAGTTCCTGCCCGGGAATCTTTACATCGCGCTGGTAGTTGGCTGAAATTTTGTTGGTCGGGAATTCATAGATCGAACGATTGGTAAACGAGTAAATACCGCCGAAATAATACTTCCATTTTTCATCCTTAAAACCATAGGCTGCATAGGATTCGAAATAAATATTCTTACTTAGTTTCGGTGTCGTACGGCCACCCACCCTTCCGCGGAAACCCTCTACCGGGTTGAAGCTGTAAAAAGTATTGAACGGCCCGATCTCCACATAGGGCCCGGCCTTTGTATAGCCTGCCAGCACAAGGGTGGCCACATTCATCACCCGTTTGAACGATTTTGTATTCTGTACACTGTCCAGGTTTTCATACACTGCCTGTTCACTGGTGCTCAGGGAGTCGTGCCGGTTCTTTGACCAGAAACGTTCGTCTTTCTTATCGGCGGCCTGGCGGTGCACCACAGCCTCTCCTGCGAATACAGAATCGGGAATCTGTTCCGGGGTGATATATTCTTTATAAGACACGGCACGTTCACCATACAAACCGCCATCCCCATTCTTCGTAAGTCCGAAGTCTGCAGAAAGTTTGCTTTTGGAGACATGGTAGCGCTTGTCACTGTTCTGCTCAAACTCCTGGTGCACACTCAGGTCTTTTACCCAATTCAGGTTGATCTGTTTGTTCACCTTCATATCCACTTTTTCTACAGCATAGTGTCCGTCCAGGGTCACATAGATAGAGCCTTGAAACAGGAAGTCGGCTTTATTGCGTGGGCGAAATGCGATCTGCACCAGCGGGTAGCCATTCACCACAGTTGTATCGATCAGGAAAAACTTATAGAATGTCGGCGACAGGTCGGCAATCGGGCTCAGGAACTGGTTGGTGACGATGGTAATATTGTTCTCGTAGATGTCTACATTCTGGTACACATGCTTCAGGTACGCCGTCAGGCCGTTGTTGTCGATAAACGTCTCATCGAAAGTAATGCGCTTTTCTGCAATGATTTCCTTTTTTGTCTTTTCCGGTTTGCGCCGGTAATAAATCTGTGACAGGTTTTCCTGCATAAAGACCGGGAGGATGGCTTTGCCTTCAAGCGTGGTCGTATCCAGGCTGCTGGCCATAAAGGCATATTTGCGCACCAGCAGGTTCTTGCGCATTTTAGCAGGAGAATTGCTCAGCGAAAATTGCAGTTTCTCATATTCCTGATAAGCCAGGTATTCGTAGTTTTTGGAGCGGTTACTTTCCTTATGGGATATAACCTCGCGGATCAATTCCACAGCGGGGTTGTCCCTGTTGCGGTAGCGGCCCTGTTTCCCGGACTTTACGGTAATTTCTTTCAGGGTCCGGGCATCTTCCGTCATACTAACGTTGATCGTCTGCTCTCCTGCATCGATTTTTCTGTTCAGCGTTTTATAGCCGATATACGAGAAGCGCACCTGGGAGGGTGTGCCATTGATTTTAAGTGTATAGTGCCCTTCATCGTCTGTTACCGTGCCGGTAGTAGTACCGGGAAAGGAAACAGCGACAAAAGACAGGGGCTCATTTGTCTTGGCATCGGTAACGGTACCGCTGACAAATGTGCTTTGCGCAAAAAGGGAAACGGAGCAACAGATTAAAAATATAATAAGTACTCCTGATCTTCGAAGCATAAAAATTTTCTATTTAAAAACGAAGTTTTTTTGAAGAAAGTAATTGTATGTCCACCCTACGATTAGGGATACGACAGTTTTTGAAACGAGGTAATTGAAGGAACTGTACTGTGTCAGCAGCCAGACGCCTCCAGCATTCAGCAGCAGGTTGCCGGTCCAGATGACGAAATAACGTATGGCCTGGTAACGTACGGCCTTCTCACGGCCGTTAAATACCCAGTCCCGGTTGATCCAGAAATTGACCAGTCCGCCGGAGATCACACCGAGTATATTAGCCAGCAGGTACCACATGCCCAATATTTCTTTGCACACGATGGTCACCAGGAAGTCTGCTACCGTGGCAATGAGCGATGAGGCCTGAGCTTTTAAAAATTGTATCATAAAGAACTATTCCAGCAGTTTGGTGTACACAACAAACTGCAGTATTACATTAGCATAGACACCGGCAAGGATATCATCCAGCATCACGCCCCATCCCCCTTTAAAGCGCTCCATACGCCGTACACCAAGGGGTTTGGCAATATCAAAAAACCGAAAAAGAACCAGCGCGGCTACGAGGTAGCTAATACTAACCGGTATAAACAACGCAGCAATAAACATTCCGGCCACTTCGTCGATCACGACCTTGCTACTGTCCTTTCCCCAATCTGCTTCCACCTTATTGCCGGACCATACACCCAAAACAAGGGTAATGATCACCAGGATCAATTGCTGCCCGATGTTGGGTTGCAGAAAGTACCAGAGTAGTGCCGCTGCAACAGCAGCGACTGTTCCGCCGCCTTTGCCGATGTACCCGATACCGAATATGCTTGCTATAATTTTCATGGTAGTAAAGAGGGCATGATGCGGGCACCATGCCCTCTTCTTTTATTTACAGCGCTTCAACGAGGTCCTGGTAGTAATCCAGACCCAGGTGCGTGATGAGGTCTTCACCCATCATATGACGCAGTGTATTTTGCAGTTTGATCAGTTGTTTGAAGATATCGTGCTCCGGTTTCAGCTCAGGAGCTGTTTGCGGTGCTTTGAAGTAGAAAGACAGCCACTCCTGCACACCGCTCATGTCGGCGCGGTGCGCCAGGTCCATAAACAGGGCCAGATCCAGTACAATCGGTGCAGCTAAAATGGAATCGCGGCACAGGAAGTTGATCTTGATCTGCATCTGGTAGCCCAGCCATCCGAAGATGTCGATGTTGTCCCAGCTTTCTTTGTTGTCGCCATGAGGAGGATAGTAGTTGATCCTTACTTTATGGTACAGGTCACCATACAGTTCGGGATTGATATCCGCATTCAGGATTTCTTCCAGTACGCTCAGCTTGGAAACTTCTTTCGTTTTGAAGTTATCCGGATCGTCCAGCACCAGGCCATCCCTGTTGCCCAGGATGTTGGAAGAGAACCAACCACGTACGCCTAATGCACGGGCCTGCAGGCCGGGCGCCACGATGGTTTTCATCAGGGTTTGTCCGGTTTTGAAGTCTTTACCGGCGATCGGCACATTCAGCTCTTTTGACAGGGCCACCAGTGCAGGGATATCTACAGTAAGGTTCGGTGCACCATTTGCAAAAGGAACATCAGACTTCAGTGCAGCATAAGCATAGATCATGCTGGGAGCGATGTTCGGATCGTTGCTTTTTAGGCCCGCTTCGAACGCTTCGATGGTCTCGTGAACGGCACTTTCCTCTGTGTACTTTTCAGTAGAAGCACACCATACGATTACGACACGGTTACAATTATTTTCTTTTTTGAAATTTTCTATATCCTGCATCAGGGCCTGTGCCAGATCCCATTTGGTTGGAGCTTCCTTAATGTTTGTTCCGTCCAGGTTTTTCACATACTCCCGGTCAAACACTGCTTTCATTGGCTTGATGGCTTCCAGCTCCGGCTTGATAGCCTGCAGCAGGGTTGGTTCCAGCACCTTAGCATTCATAGCAGATTGGTATACGTTGTCCGTATACACATCCCAACCACCAAAAACGATATCGTTCAATCCGGCCAGGGGAACGAAATCCTTAATCAGGGGGTAACGGTTTTCCGTGCGCTTACCCAAGCGGATATTACCCATTTGCGTCAGCGATCCTACGGGCTGAGACAGTCCTTTTTTGATGGCTTCGACACCTGCAATAACGGTAGTGGCTACCGCACCGAGACCGGGAATCAGTACCCCCAGTTTTCCTTCGGCATTTTTGATTTGATACTCCATTGTTTTGTTGTTTTATTGAATCCTTGCGCCATGCGCAAATGTTTTTTCTTACAATTTTTTATAACCATTTATTTTCCCGGTACCAGGACAGTGTTTCCTGCAAACCTGCTTCCAGGTCATACTTTGGTTCATACCCCAGCTCTTCCTTAGCCTTCTCAATATTGCAGCTCCAGTTTTCCGCAGCCAGCTCGTTGAGTTTTTCCTTACTCAGTGTCGGCGGTTTTGATCCTGTGGCAAAAGTTTCCAAAGTACCTGCGATCAACCGCACAAGACCCATAGGCACATGAAAACGCAGGGTACGTTTAGCCAGTATTTTTTTTGACAGCGATGCTAATGCGTAGCGGTCGTATGCTTTGCCATCAGAGATGACATAGATATTGCGCTCTGTATTGGCCACCAGTGCTTTGATCGTGATCGCTGCCAGGTCTTTTACATACACGAAGCTTAACCATTGGTTGGTCCGGCCGATATAGGGCTCCAGTCCATTATTCAAGGTTTTGAACATGATATAAATATCCTTTTCACGCGGACCATAAACAGCCGTTGGCCTGAGAATAATCAGCGGCAGGCCTTTAATATTTGCAATCCAACGTTCGGCCAGTAATTTGCTGCGGCCGTATTCGGTAACGGGTTGCGGCAGATTGGCTTCATTGATCGCAAACTCGCTGTCGTATTGTATGGGACCTATGGCTGCCAGGCTACTGAGAAAAACGAATTTTTTCAGCGGAAAGGTAGTGGCAACTTCGCCCAGGTTCAGCGTATAGCGCGCATTGACCTCTGTATATTCCTCCACACTTTTAGCCCTGGTCAGACCCGCCGCATGAATCACATAATCGTAGCGGTTCTCTTCAAAGTTTTTCCTGATCGCCTCTTTATCCGAAAAGTCTATACTGGTAAAACGGATATCCATTTCTTTGAGCTGATCCGTAACGCTGCTGGCCCGCACACAGGCAAAGACTTCCAGCCCTGCCTGTATTGCCGCTTCTGTAAGGTGAAACCCTACAAACCCGCTTGCGCCTGTGATCAAAACCCTGCCTTTCATTTATTATACTGCTTTTTCGTAGATACGGTATTTCTTATAGGGCTTACCATTGATATTCTGCATCGCCTGGTTCATCATGAGGTTATCTTCCAGTATCCAGGAGGCTTCGCCATGTACCATACCTTTCTCTATGCCTTTTTGCATGATGGTGCCGTAGAAAATGGCTTCTATACCCATTTTCCGGTAAGGCTCCGTAACCCCCAGTGCGATGATGCGGATCGCATTGATCTTTTTCTTACCCAGCAACAATTTGAAGATACCGGTCGGTAACAAGCGGCCACGTTTCACGTTTTTCTGTACCTGGTTGATATCCGGCAGGCACAGCGCAAAGCCAATCAGCTTTCCTTCATGCTCTGCCACCAGGCAGAAGTCCGGGTCGAGCACCAGCTTCATGTCTTTGGCCATGTAATCAAATTCGGCATCGGTCATCGGTACAAAACCAAGGTTCTTATCCCAGGCTTCATTGTATACTTTGCGCAGCCCGTCTACTTCCTGGCGGAAATTTTTCAGGTTGCCTGTGCGGATAATGATATTTTTCTGCGCCAACCTTGCCCTGAAGGCCTCCATCAGGCGGACAGACTTATCGTTCAGATGACCTTTTTCCAGGTTGTAGGCAATCAGGTCGGTCTTTTTACCGAAGCCCAGCTTTTGCAGGTGTTTGTCGTAATACGGGTAGTTATACGTCATCATGATCATCGGCGAGCTGTCAAAACCTTCTACCAGTACCCCACAGGTTTCGTTGGTTGAGGGGTTTACCGGGCCGATGATATTGGTAACACCTTTTTCTTTCAACCAGCTGACGGCCGTATCGGTGAGCTGGCGAAAAGCCGCTTCGTCATCGATCGCATCCAGGAATCCGAAAAAACCGTCGTTGGTGTGGTTAAATTGGTTGTGGTTGTTGTTCAGGATGGCCGCTATCCTGCCAATGATCTTCCCGTTTTCATACAACAGGAAAGGCTGGATAGAAGAATGCTGCAGAAAGGGGTGCTTCGTCAGCAAGTCCCTCTGCGCGATATACAGCTCCGGCACATAGTTAGTGTCATGCTGGTACAAATCGTGCGGAAAATCGATAAACGATTTCAGGTCAGATTTGGAAGAAACGGGTATTATTTGTTTCATACGGCTTGCGTTTGAGCACTCATAGCATTGACTTGTTTATACGCGCTAATCAATTTTTCCACCGCCTCTTCGATTTGTGCGAAAGTATGGGTGGCCATCAGTGAAAAACGGATCAGGGTATCGTGCGGGGCAACTGCCGGAGACACTACAGGGTTGACAAAGATGCCATTGTCCTGCAGCAGGCGGGTCAGCATAAATGTTTTCTGGTTGTCCCTGATGTAAATGGGTATGATGGGCGTTTGGGAAGCGCCTATATCGAAGCCTGCATCGCGCAGCAACTGTGTGGCAAAATGTGTATTGTCCCAAAGCTGTTGTATGCGCTCCGGCTCATTTTCCATAATGTCCAGTGCAGCAATTACGCTGGCCACTGAAGCAGGAGTCATACTGGCGCTGAAGATCAGTGCACGGGCGTGGTGCTTCAGGTATTCTATCGTAGCCTTATCTGAAGCCACAAAACCACCCAGCGATGCAAGGGATTTGCTAAACGTACCAGAGATCAGGTCTACCTCGTCGGTAAGACCGAAATGTGCTGCCGTACCCGCGCCTTTTGCCCCGATCACACCCAGGCCATGCGCATCATCGACCATAATATTGGCGCCGTACTTGTTCGCCAATTGCGTAATACCGGGTAAATCCACGATATCACCTTCCATGCTGAATACACCGTCGACGGCAATCAGTTTGATCGCTTCCTCGGGCAGTTTGCTCAGCTTGTTTTCCAGGTCGGCCATATCATTGTGACGGTATTTGAT
>DATJDO010000068.1:0-6386 GCA_035497375.1 Chitinophagaceae bacterium
ACGGCTACGAATGTGGTCTGATGATCAAGAACTACAATGACATACAAGTTGGCGATATCGTAGAAGGCTACGAAGAAGTGGAAACCAAGCGTACGCTCTAGTCTCTGCTGAATCGACTATCAATTTTTAAAAACCGGCCCGGGATGTTTCATCCGGGCCGGTTTTTGTTTTAATCGCAGATTCGCTGTATTCTTGGTCCGGCATGCCCTCCGGAATATGCCCGGACAGCGGAAGACCTGTAAGGTTTCAAAAACCGTACAGGTCTTATGTACTGTCGTCATCTGGAAATCTCAGAATAGAGTATAAAAAAATAAAAAGAATATTGCATATAAAAAAAGAAACGCCAGCGTTATTTATCTGTTGTATGTCGCTGGTGTTTGGTTTTATAAAAATGGAAAGAATGAAAACAAGTCACAAACTTCTTTTTTGCTTTTTTGCCTTGCCTCTCTTCAGCAGGGCGCAGATACATGCTCAAATAAAGGCAGGAGCAGGGCCTTGCCTTACCCTGCAAGAGTTTCACTACCTGAACGAAGAGTTGAATAACCAGGATAATGATTTCTATTTCAGAGACCTCAATGAAACCAGGGGAACGCACTTTACGGTGCAGCAACTGATTCCGCTTCAAAAAAACTATTTTATCGCTTTGGGCTGCGATATCGATTATACCCATTTCAGCATCAGAACTTCTGGTGTTCCGGATAAGAGTTTTGCCAATTCAAAATTGTATTTCGATCAGAAACAGGTCTGGGCAGATATCCCGATAGGGTTTGGCGTACGGATGAAAACCTCTAAAAAACCGCTCCTGCTGCAGGGAGGAGCCAGTATCGGCATGATCTATAATTTCGATTCGAAAATACGGTACGACATTTTTAATGCTGACGAAGCACACAATGTAGTCTATCATGCAGGGCGGGAAAAAAAGAGTACATTTAGTTCCGGTATTTGGTTCAAAATCCAATATCAGCTGTTTAAATATAACTGCCTTTCCTATAAAGGAATGTGGATAGAAGGAATGATCAGGCAAAACCTGTTGTATAATTCTGTGCAAACGTTCCAGGTAGCGTTTGCCACCCCTCAGCAGACTTATGCCTATACTTATGCCTACCAGAACAAGACATTGGTAGTCGGCTTATCCTGTCTTTTTGAATTATAGACCACTGGCAGTTTTACAGTCAGACTCCGGTAGGCAGGCCTCTCTCCCCAATGCTCCCAACGGTAAAAAATGATGCATAAACAATTGTAGCTTTTTTAACGAAAATATACCTGCTTTTGCCTTATTTACGCCTTAATCGCTAAATTGCGGCATATTCATTCACCACCTATGACAGCTGCATTCAGGACCCTCCGGGAGAAAAACAATCCCCGTACTCTTTTTTTGATTTGCTCATTGATCCTGTTGATCTCCATGCTGTTCATGAGCTTCGATTGGGGACCCAGCAATGACGAAAGGTACCAGGTACCCTATGCGGAATATGCATTGAAATATTATGCTACTATGGGTGCGAATGATACCGTGTTACAGCAGACGCCAATGATCGATCCGGCCATGCAGAACTATGGCATCATCATAGAGCTGCCGGCACACATCATTCACAAGTCTACAGACTGGGACCTCTTTAAGCTGCGGAATTTCTTCATTACCCTGGTCAGCTTTTTTTATATTTTTTTCGGTGCCCTGATCGCTAAGCGTATTACGGGTAAGTGGGGTGCAGCTTTTATCGCTATGGCTTTCCTGGTGCTGACTCCGCGTATATTCGGTGAGGCTTTTAATAATCCTAAAGACCCGACTTATGCTGAGACCACACTGTTTGCCACCTGGACTTTCTTTGTGTTTTACGATCACCTGAAAAACCTGAACTGGAAGACTACGGCCATACTGGGCCTGGGTATTGCCGCGTCGATCTTTGTGCGGATATCGGGCCTGATTTCTGTATTTATTTTCGGCTTGTTCCTGCTCTTGGAAGTCTATCGTCTCTACAAGGCCAAAGCAGCCCCCGATTATAAGAAGATATTTATCCACGTTGTGACGGCCGGTGTCGGGGGATATATCCTGGCTATTATCTTCTGGCCCTCGATGCTCAACAGCCCGCTCACACAGCCCATTACTGCGCTGAACTTTCTGAAAAACCTGCCCGTGTCCGTCAAGAACCTGTTTGAAGGAGAATATCTTCAGTCTACGGACATTCCCTGGTATTATCTGCCTAAGTATTTTCTCATCACCAATCCGGAGATTATCCTGGCCTGTATTGGCCTTGGCCTGGTTTTTATTTTCCGGATACTGAAGCAATATGACCGTAACAGGGTACTGCTCCTGCTGTTTTCGGCCGCATTTCCTTTGTTCCTGATCATCTATAACAAAACCGGTTTGCTTACCGGCTGGCGGCATGGCTACTTTATCTATGTCCCGCTGGTGGTATTTGCGGCTATTGCTGCCTACTACGTTATGTCTGTGGTGTTGCAAAAGCAGGTATACCGTTACGTATTTACGGGTATATTGGCTATCGGTCTGGCTTTCCCTCTTGCCTTTATGGTACGCAACTATCCGCTGTTCTATGTATACTTTAATCCCAGTTCAGGCGGGGTGCAGAAAGCCTTGGGGTACTATGAGCTGGACTATTACTCACACGGACTGAAGCCGGCTACTGACTGGTTGGAGAAAAATGTCCCCGGTTTTGAAAAAATGAAACTTGCGTCCAACAATGGCTTCCAGGTTATCAACATCCTGAAACCGAAGTACGGTGAGCTTTCAGTGGCCTATATCCGTTACCGCGAGCGCTATGACCAGGATTGGGACTATGCGTTGATGACCCAGAGCTTTGTAGATGCGGAATACCTGAAGAATGGTTATTTCCCCCCCAAAGGCACCATAAAAAGTATAATGGTGGACGGAGTAACGATTTGTGCTATTATCAAAAGAGAAGATAAAAACGACTTTTACGGCAAGCGGGCTATGGATGCCGGGCACTTTGACTCCGCTATCGCCTATTACCAAAAGGCTGTGCAGTATGATGATAAAAACGAGATAGCCTGGGCCAATATGGGTATTGCACAGCTGCAATCGATGCAGGCGGATGCCAGTATCCGTTCCTTTAAAAAATCATTGGAAATATCGCCAGAAAACATGTTGGCCACAAACGGGTTGGGTTATGCGTACCTGCAGACTAACAACCTGAGTGCTGCGGAAGTCATTTTCCGGAAGATGATTGAAGAAAACCCGGGAAACCCCGAACCCTATAATATCCTGTCCCAGATCTACCAGCACCAGGGTAAGACCGAGTCTGCAAGGGAATACATGTCTTATTATCAGCAGATCACCGGTGGACAGCGATAGGCTATCCACCGTACTTCTCTAGCAGGTTTAGTTTTCTGCTGTGATGAAAATTGACTGGGCAACCATATTCAGCACTGGTATTTTTTCTACCACATTGCCGATCAAGATGGATGGCTGAATGGCGAAGTCCGGAACCCCAGGCAACAGAAAATCCCTGTAGGTGACATGGATGCCAGAGAAGCCCTGTTCCTTCAGTTTACCGGAAATAAACGATTTTGAAAAAGCCATTTCATCGGGCTCCAGGTTGGCCTTTTTCCTGAGCACAGGAATTTTAAATATCAGGGCGCAATAGGGATTGTAAATATTAGGTTCCATAAAGATCATTTTACCGCCAGGATTCAGCAAGGTTTTGATCGTAGCAAGTGCCTCTGGCAAGTGGTAGTACAGGTGATGTAATATCCCGTTGCCGATAATATAGTCAAATTTTCGTCCTTTTACCTGCTCCGGTTTGTTGAAGTCCAACACTTCAAAACGGAGATTGTCAAGCGGGTATTTGATCCGGGCATCTTCAATAAAAGGAACACACAGGTCAGTACCCAGGACGTCCAGTTTCGTTTTTTGTGCAATCCAGTAACTGATCTCGCCGGTACCACAGCCTATTTCCAGTACCGTTTTGTTCCGGGTAGCATCCATTTCGTTCAGTATCCACTCTGCCCGGCGTTTCATTCTTATTTCTGTCGATTTGACCAGTTCAAATCCCTGATTGTACCCCCTGTCGTCTAATATACTTCCCATAGCATTTGTTTTTCTTGATATCCGAACAGCATCCAGATACTTTTTTTTGTTTGAACAGTTGTGGAGGATCAGTTTTTGGTGAAAATGTTTCTTCTTATATACTTCGGCCTTTTCTTCGCTTCTTCCAGGATTTTAGACTGGTACTCTCCCAATATAGCAATACCCAGCATTTGCAGCCCTCCAAAGAACAGGATTAAACAAATTATGGTCGTTACGCCATGAGGGATATTAACACCGGTGAGGTATAAAATTACCTGTAAGATCAAGGCGATGAAAGACAGTATGGTCAGGCTGACTCCTAAATAAGTCAACAATTCCAGGGGGACATAGCTGAAAGAAAATATGGCTTTTCTGGCCCATGCCAGGTTTTTACGCATGTTATTGGTGGTCACACCAAACATACGCTCCGGGCGTACATAATCTACACCTGTTTGTTTAAATCCGACCCAGGCCCTTAGTCCTCTCAAAAACTGGTCTGTTTCCGGCAACTTGACTAACTCATCGACTACTTTCCTGTCCATCAGTGAAAAGTCGCCTGCATCTAAGGGAATAGGCACATAGGAAACACTTCTGAACAAACGATAGAACAATTTATAAAAAGAAACGAGAACCTGGTTTCCTTCCCTTGCTACTCTTCGGCCATAAATTACGTCGTATCCTTCTGTGTACTTTTCGTAAAAAGACTCGATCAATTCCGGTGGGTCCTGCAAATCTCCGTCTAAAAGGATCACCCCGTCTCCTGTGGAGTACTCCATGCCACTAAGGAAAGCCGATTGGGACCCAAAGTTACGCGAGTGCTCAATTGCGACAACGTGCTCATCTGCATTAACAAGCTGTTGCAATACTTCGGCTGTATTATCGGGGCTGCAGTCATTGACAAAGATGATTTCATAGTTGACATTGATCTTCCGGAAGGTATCGGTGAGCCGCTGGTACATGATCGGGATAGCCTGTGCATCTTTGTAGCAGGCGATGACCGCAGACAATTTATGCCGGATCTTATCCTGGTAGATTTTCTTTTCATACAAGGGCCTTGAATACTCTTTCTGCCACTCTTTGGTTTTTATGATCCCTTCTTTTACGTCAGTCTCACTTTCCCAACCCAGCAGTTCTTTGGCAAGACTGGCGTCCCCGTACCAGTCTTTCAGGTCCCATTTCCTGTTGGGCATATTTCCCCACACAGGGTCTTCCCCAAGGTGAAAAATATCTTTTGCCAGCGAAGCCACGGTTTTTATGGTTGTCTTCTTACCGGAAGCAATATTGATCGATTTGCCGCTCAGTACTCCTTTAGGGGCATTGGCTGCCAGCAGGGTAGCATACAGTGCATCTTCGACATAAACAAAGTCCCTCGAAATGTCCGGCTGTACCAGAGGAGGGTATTGCCCGTTCAGTCCTTTGGTGATCACCATCGGAATCAGACGGTCTGGGTCTTCATAAGGCCCGTAAATGGAATAATACCGTACGTTACAGACATTCAGTTCTTTGATGACACCATAGAACTTGATGAGTTCTGACGAAGAAACTTTTGAAACGGCATAATGGCTGTTGGGCTGTGTTACTGCATCCTCGGAAGGTGCTTCGCAATTGATGCCGTATTCGGAAGAACTGCCGGCATGTACAAAAGACTGTATCGCATACCTGGACACGGTTTCCAATAGGTTCAGCAGCCCGATAAAGTTGGTGTTGTATATTTTGTAAATATCATCCTGCTTGGAATAGGCTCCGTAAGCTGCGAGGTCAAAAATGGTTTTGAACCCGTAGTTGCTGAACAGCTCTTCTACTTTGACCTTATCGGTGATGTCACAATGCAGGATATTCTGATCGTCCAGGTCATCCAGCCTCCAGGGTATAAAGGGTTTGCTGGTGATGGCATACACGTCGGTTCGTACCGCGTAGATATACCGCATCAGGTTGGCTCCTAAAAAACCGCCTGCACCAAAAATGACAATGGGACCTTTTAATTTTTTTACTTCTTCCCGGATTTTATCAGGTAACATGGTTTTATTTTAAAGCGTCCTCTATGTTTTTTTGTAATGCGGTACCGGCCAATCCATTTTCTTCACAGTGCCATTTCTGATCGCCGTATCGCCCACTGGGGTACCCCTGGGCGTACAGGCTGGTGTAGGATATAGTAGTTGTCAGTTCTTTTAAAAGAAAAGGTGCAAGTGCTTCATTCAGACCGCCCTGGCCTTTATGTTCCTCTATAGTCAGCACCTTTCTGTGTGTTTCAATAGATTGCTTCAGCTCCGGTGGCATTGCTGTAACCGGGAAAACGCTCAGTGCCCAGATGTCGAGCTCGTCGTATAATTCTTTAGGCAGG
>DATJDO010000069.1:0-3425 GCA_035497375.1 Chitinophagaceae bacterium
AGAAAGGGTGTGAAGTATTTGAAATCTCCACTTTAATAACCGGGTATTCGTTACCATCTTCCCAAACGATAGTCTCTTTGCTTGCAGCTGTAGAACGCGTCAGGAATGAAGTTTCATTTGACATGTCTTTGAACACAACAAGACGGTAGCTTTCCGGGTGAATTCCTTTTTTCATTGCTTAAAAAATTGTTTAACGTATGGATTTTGCCATACAGATGATCATAAATAAGGTGGCAAAGGTAAGATAATATTGTATTCCAAACAATATTATTTCAGGTACTTCTTCAGTTCCACCGCAGGATCTTCATCCATGTTGAATTTTTTCAGAATTTTGCCGTCTGGTCCGAGCAGGAAAGTCTGCGGAATATATTGAATGCCATATATTTCTGCAGCTTTAGACTGCCAGGCACCCAGGTCGCTCATATGATAAGGCCAGGTGAGGTTGTCAGCCTGTATGGCTTGTACCCAGGCTTCTTTAGCCTTGTCGAGTGATACGCTCACCACGGTAAAGCCGTTTTTCGCATTTTTAAATGCCTTTCCTTTGTACTCATTATATAGTTTTACCAGGGCCGGGTTGGAACGGCGGCAGGGACCGCACCAGGAAGCCCAGAAGTCCAGCAGGACAATACGGCCCTTGTTGATTTCGGCCAGGCTCAGTTTTTTGCCGCTGGGGTCGTCAAAGGCCAGTTCGGGCGCTTTTTGCCCTACCTGTATTTTTTCATTGGTGTATTGTGCATTTGCTGCAAAGCCAAGAGCGGTGCAGAACAACAGGGTGGAAAGGATTTTCTTCATTGTCTTTTTGATTTCTGAAAATTTTTGAACGGTAAATGTATCGAAAAAAGTTTTGGTTTCAGAAAAATGGAGACAGACGTATCGTTAAAATTTGGAATAGCTGTTTTTTGCCCCTAACTTACACTGCATCATTTAAAGATACACAAGCAATATGGTCATAGGGGTTTTAAAAGAACAACAACCCGAGACACGCGTCTCTCTTGTGCCTGAAGTCGTACAGGCTTTAATCAAAATGAAAGTAGACATCTGGGTGGAACCCGGCGCCGGCGACAGCGCATTCTTTCCCGACAAATCTTATACCGATGCTGGTGCAGAGCTGAAGTCCGCAGCGGCGATACTGGCTGGAGCCGACCTGGTGTTGGCTATTAACCCGGCGCTGGTGCAATCGGCTGCAAAGCCGTCCGGTGTAGTGATGGGTGTGTACCAACCCCTGTTCAACCCCGGGCTGATGAAGCAAATGGCCGGTGCGGGTCAGACGGTTTTCAGTATGGATACCATTCCGCGCACCACCCGCGCACAGAGTATGGACGTACTCAGTTCGCAGGCCAATATTGCAGGTTATAAAGCAGTGTTGCTGGCCGCCTTGCAATACGGTCGCTACTTTCCGATGTTTATGACCGCTGCAGGCAGTATCCCTCCCGCCAAAGTAATGATCCTGGGTGCCGGTGTCGCCGGCCTGCAGGCCATTGCCACTGCGCGCAGGCTGGGTGCAGTCGTTGAAGTGTTCGACACCCGTCCTGCAGTAAAAGAAGAAGTGGGCAGTCTGGGCGCCAAATTCATCGAAGTGGAAGGTGCTGCCGATGCCTCCAGGGCAGGGGGCTATGCCGTAGAGCAATCGGATGACTTCCAGCAGAAGCAAAAAGCCAAGATACACGAGCATATCCGCAAGAGCGATATCGTCATCACCACAGCGCAGATACCAGGCAAAAAAGCACCCTTGCTCATTACAAAAGAAATGATGGAAGATATGCGCCCCGGTTCGGTCATTGTAGACCTGGCTTCGGCCACAGGCGGCAATACCGACTTTACGAAAGACAAGGAGACCGTGCTGCACCAGGGTGTGACCATTATCGGCAATTCAGCGCTGGCGGCCTCTATGTCTTCCGATGCCAGCAAGATGTATGCCAAGAATGTGCTGAACTTCCTGAAGCTCATCATCACCCCCGAAGGCGCATTGAACCTCAATTTTGACGACGACATCGTAAAAGGTACCTGCATTGTGCACAATGGCAGTATTGTAAACGAAAGGGTAGCAGCCTTATCCTAAGCCTTATTTTCTCACCGTATATTCTAAAAAAAATGGAAGCAATCCAAACGCTTTTTACCGACCCGGCAACTTACCGTTTGCTGACGATCGTTATCCTGTCCGTATTCCTCGGTATCGAGGTCATCGGCCGGGTACCTTCAGTATTGCATACCCCGCTGATGAGCGGTGCCAACGCCATCCATGGTGTGGTGATCATCGGTGCCATTATCGTGATGGGGCAGGCGCCAGCCGACGATTATCTCGCGCTCACACTGGGCTTCCTGGCCGTGATCCTGGGTACCCTGAACGTAGTCGGCGGCTTTGTTGTCACCGACCGCATGCTCGAAATGTTCTCGAAGAAAAAGAAAAAATAAACAGGCGCAGACCTGTTGCTACATAAACCATTAATCAAGTAAGCAGTAAAAAAAATATGGATCAGATCATCTTACCGTTTAGTTACCTTATCGGCTCCGTGACCTTTATCCTGGGCCTCAAAATGCTTTCCCATCCCGATTCGGCACGTAAGGGTAACCTGGTAGCTGCGGCGGGTATGGCCATCGCGATCTTCGCTACCATTTTCCTGTACCACGACCACGAAGGCAATCCCCTGGGTAACTATCCCTGGATTTTTGCCGCATTGATCATCGGTACCGTTGTGGGCACAATGGCTGCTAAAAAAGTACAGATGACCGCCATGCCGGAAATGGTCAGCCTGTTTAATGGTATGGGGGGCGCCTGCGCCATGCTGATATCGGTCATCGAATACCATCACAATCCTACTCCTTCGTTGGGCATGCTGCTGGTCATCGTGCTGGGCATGATCATCGGTACCGTTTCCTTTGCCGGTAGTATTATTGCCTGGGGCAAACTGAACGGCAAGATCAAAGACCGTTCGATTCCCGGAGCACAGTACATCAACTTTGTATTGTGGGGCGCATTGATTGCCCTGTCTGTAACCCTTATTGGCGGCTATTCTTCAGAGCCTTCTGTGTTTTACGGTATTCTGGCTGTGGCAGCGATCTATGGCGTCTTGTTCGTAATGCCGATTGGCGGCGCGGATATGCCCGTTGTTATTTCTCTCTTGAACTCTTTTACCGGTGTGGCGGCCGCCTTTGGCGGTTTCCTGTACGATAACCCGGTGATGCTCACTGGCGGTATCCTGGTCGGTTCGGCCGGAACCATCCTCACAATGCTGATGTGCAAAGCGATGAACCGTTCGCTGAAAAACGTGCTGGTCGGCTCCTTTGGTGCTGCGAAAAGTGGTGGCGCTGCAGGAGATAAAGAGCAGGGAGCTTATAAGGAAATCTCATTGAATGATACCGCTACCTTGATGGCTTATGCGTCGAAAGTGTGTATTATCCCAGGTTATGGCCTTGCTGTGGCGCAG
>DATJDO010000070.1:0-1667 GCA_035497375.1 Chitinophagaceae bacterium
TGCAGCAATTGCTGCCCTGGAGTACCGGATGCAGCATAAGAAGCGCTGGGAAACAGGGACAACGGAATTCCACTATTTGCTGGAGGCTTTGAAGGCCGGGCAATAAGCGGAATAAGTGTATACTTCGGTATGGAAATTACCCTTCGATAAATTTGCGGTAAGTTGGCTCCGCGTACAATTGAAAACCAAGTTTCTGATACGTAGGTTCTCCCTGTGGTGTAGCATGGAGTTCAAAAGAAGTAATGCCCAACTCAATCGCCTTGTCCATTAAGGCACGCATGACCTGTGCGGAGAGTCCTAATCGCCTGAACTCAGGCAAGGTAAACACATTCATGATATAGCCCCATTTACCGGAAGGATTTTTAAGGCTGCCCGGTTGTTTGCGTATGACCAGGCCTGCTATTGAGGCTACGGTCCCGTTGACTTCGGCATAGTAGCACAGGTAGCTACGGTTCAGTTCTTCGCTGAAATAGGTTTCCAGCTGGAGCCGCATCCGGGCCTCCGTTTCCGGATCCGGTTTTCCTCCCAGTTCGTCTGCAAAAAGAATTCTCATATCGACCACTACCGGTATTTCTTCCGGTGTGGCCTGGCTGATCTTAATCATGCTTTTCTGTATTGCTTGCAATGTAATGATGATAAGTGATGATGTGTTCCGTTAAAACGTCTGTGTGCAGAATATAGTATTATCCCGCCACAAAATGGCTGCAATAACTTATGAAGGAGTGGTTTCAGTACCGTTCGGACTGGACACAATCTGCCAGCCCGGCTTCATTTTAATCAAACCAGGGGAATCAGGGGTTTCATCCGGTGTTTCTTTGCCGGATGGGGTAGAGATGAATGATACCCGGAACGTTTGATGTAACCCATAATCAGGAAACAGTGATTTCCGGGCATAAGGCCGGGAGACTGTGTTTATCCTGTTGCCCGGCTGAAGGGATTATGTTTCTTCATAGGGGTAGATCACGAATTCCATGCTCCTGTTCGCCTGCCAGGCCTTTTGCCTGGAGCGCTAAACCGGGTAATGCCCGGCAGGAATAAAAGTGCCATTTTTCAGCACAAAAGCAGCAGTGTTCCAATGGGAAGCTGCGGACCTTTGGGTCAATAAAATCAATTTCTATGAAAAAGCTACACTTACTCCTTGCGTTTTTGATGCTTCATGTCGCCGCCAATGCACAGGACTATTGGCAAAAAGTAAGCACACCCAGCGATAAAGACCTGCTGACTGTTTCCTTTGGCAACAGCAGTACAGGTTATATCGGCGGTACGGACAGTACCCTGCTCAAAACAACGGACGGCGGTAAAACCTGGAGCACGCTGCCGCATACCGGTATGGGATATGAACACAAATATATGAGTGATATTGTCGATTTGAAGTTTGTAAGTGCCACTATCGGTTATGCTGTGCTGAGCAACAGGGCGCGCCCGGATCTTATCGGCCAGGTGTATAAAACACTGGATGGTGGCAACAGCTGGATAAAGGTGCCTGAAATATGGACCTCCGCCTACCGGGTTTTTTGCTTTGACGAAGACAACGGTTACCTTACAGGTGCAACGCCGTTTGCAGGGCCTACATTACACAAACTCGATCACGGAACATGGAGCACTGTGCACTACCTGGGAGCGGGTACCTCGTACATGCTTACCGCTATAGACTTTTTGAACATCAC
>DATJDO010000071.1:0-1720 GCA_035497375.1 Chitinophagaceae bacterium
CCTGGAGCGATATGGCGGCGAATGCAGCCGGCAGCGCCCTGGTGATCGGGCAGGAATTGCTGTGGGACGAACAGCGCATCAAATATAAATTTTCCTTTTCCCCCTCGCCGTATGCCAAAGCCGCTAACGGCTACCTGGGAACTGGTTTCGGCCAGCTTTTCAACGACTACAATGGTCATACCTACTGGCTGAGCATGGGCATCAATAAGATCGTACCCAACAGGATATTGCCCGACTGGCTGAACATAGCGGCAGGGTACAGCGCCAATGGTATGATCGGGGAGTTTGAAAATTTGAAGTATTATGATGGGGTACCCATACCGTCTTATACACGCTACCGTCAGTATATCCTGTCGCTGGATGTGGACTGGACAAAAATCAAAACACGCAGCCGTTTTCTGCGCACGATCTTCCAGGGTATGTTTATGGTCAAATTACCTTTTCCGGCTATTGAATTCAACTCCCTGGGTCAGGTAAAAGGGCATTGGTTGTACTACTGAGCGCCTTACTGTATCGCCTCTACCGTGTAACCCTGGGCTTTCAATAACGTGAGCAAACCCGGTACATGCCCGGCCCCTACACCGAAAAAAGTGGGTTTTTCCTGCATCATTTTTTGCATGGATGGAATCCATTTCTTATTGCGGTCGTCAATGAGTTTTTTGCCGTCCATGCCCCCTTCGGAACCCATGTCCGACATCAGTTTGTTCAGCGCATTCAGGTCTTGCTTTTTATAAGCGCTCATCAGCTCTTTGAGTTCGTCTGTGTTTTCTTCTTCACCTTTTGCAATGCGGATCATCTGCTGGATAATCGAATCGGTGGGTATGGATTCCAGCACTTCCATCTGTTCTGCTAATGTTTCCAGGCCCATTACTTCATCCTTTTGTTCCACAGCTTTTTCTACCAGTTTCATTTCATAAGACACGGTTTCTTTGCAGGGCCCCTGCGCCAGTCCCATCGTGTACATCAGGTACAGGGCCACCGGTTTCATGCGTCCGGCGATCTCCATATTTTGCCCCAGCGAATCTTCGATAAAGTGTGCCACCAATTGGTAATCCGCTTCATTGCTGAAATAATCGCGCAGCGTAGTACCGCTCAGGTCAAACAGCATCATGCCTGCACTCGACATCAGGTTAGGGTCGGCCATATTCATTTCCAGGCAAAGTTGCTGGGTCTCCTCCATGGCCTGCTGCATTTTACCCGTCCAGAAGTAGTCTTGCTCACAAATAACATGGATGGTGCCGAACAGGTAAGAAGCGTTTTTATTTTCCTTCTTCGTGATCTTCCACAGCAGGGAATTGGCCGTTTTATTCTTTTGTGCACCGGCGCCAAAGCAAAGGATCAGCCCGATCAGGCTGAGCAGCTGCTTCTTGAATATTTTTTTCATAGGAAAAGATTAATGAAATAAGAGGGTAGCGGCACTCAATGCCATACCGGCCACAATGGCTGCAATCTTCTGTTTGGTCAGCATATGCTGTTTGGTGCCGCTCTCAAAAAATATGGTTGTCGAAATATGAATGAAGGCACCCGCTACCACCGGTATTACCATACCCAGGATTTCTGAAATGGCAAAATAACGGGTCCCCAGGTAAGTAGCCATAAAGCTGGCCAGGGGGGTCAGCAGTGAAAACAGCAGCAGCAGGCTAATGCCCTTGCTGCCCTTACCTGTTACACTCCGGATCATTGTGCCGATGATGATGATCTCCGGCAGTTTGTGTGTGGC
>DATJDO010000072.1:0-5150 GCA_035497375.1 Chitinophagaceae bacterium
CCAGTGCGATTTCACCGGCATCGGCAATGCAGTTCCCGTTGTCGTCTACAAATAGCTTACCTTTTACTATGGCACAGCTATCAAATATTTTGAACTCATTGAGGGCAGAATCTTTGGCTCCCCCTTTGGTTGTTACCACAACCTTAGAGATGAAACTACCAGCCATCGTATACTGATGCGGAACATCATGTAAAGGCAATGGCCAGACTGGTGACGGTCCGGGTGTCCTGGCATAAAAAAAAGTATAACTGGTATCTGTACCATCTCCGAAATACGCATCAATATGAATCGAATCTTCACATTTTGGAACACAACCAAAGAATCCCTCCTGTAACCTTATTTCACTAAAACTCGGTACACCACATCCGATTTCAGGATAAGATCTTGAGTATAAATACAAGGTAGTAAACTGAGCTTTCGCAGTGAAGCTTTGGCTTGTTAGTACCAGCAGTAATAAGAGGTAGATTTTTTTCATGAGGGCTGGATATATGTATAAATATACAAACTAAAACCCGCCTTCAAAATCTGAAGGCGGGTTTATTTTCAGGGAGATAGTGTTCCCTTATTGTGCGTTTACCGTCATCTTCCTGCGTTGGGAGACTTTACCGTCAACCGTTAAGGTGTAGGTGTAGATACCAGGCATGAAGTTGTTGTTTTCAAGGGTTACGCTTCCGCTGCTCTGGATGGGCAATTGCATGCGTTTTACCAGGCGGCCGGTGATGTCCATTACTTCAATAGAGGCGCTCTGTGCAAACCTGGGCAGCTCGTAGCGGATCTCTGTAGACTGTACGAATGGATTGGGCGCGGTTTTTTTCAGCAGAGCAGCATAAGCGAAGACTTTACGCCCACGATATTGTTTTCTTCATCAAAGACTTCTTCAATAGACAAACGGATTTCCTTGTTCCGGAGGAGGGATAGTTGCTCCAGCCTTTTCCTGATATTCTTTATGGCTGTAGACTGGTGCTCGCTGCCGTTTTCTGACACCCGGAATCCGAGCCCGTTGTCGGTAATATCAATACAGACGGCGCCAGATACGGTATAGATATCCAAACGCACGCTAACACTCCTTTTCGGGGCTCCCTTCATGCCATACTTGATCGCATTTTCTACAAGCGGTTGTATGAGCAGCGGCGGTATCATGATGCCTTGTGCGCGCACGGAATCTTCAATCCGGATGGCGTAGTGCAGGGAGCTGCCGAACCGCAGCTGCTCCATTTTGAGATAATTCTCTACAAGGGCTACTTCTTTCTCCAGGGGTATAAAATCGTTTTTGATGTTGCTCATGTTTTGCCGTATGAGGTCAGATATGGTCCTGATGTACTCGCTGGCCGATTCGTTATCCTGCCTGTTGATCAGCCCCTGTACATTGTTCAGCGAATTGAAAATGAAATGAGGATTCATCAGTGCATTCAATGAGCGGAACTCGGACTTGATAAAACGGATCTCGCGCTCTTTTTCCTGGTTTTTTTTCCGGATCAGGTACCGGAATACGAGGTACACGGCCAGGCTGGCAAGGAGCACGATACAGCTGATAAACCACCAGCTGAACCAGTAAGGCGGGGCCACTATTAGTTTGATCTGCAGCTCCTTGCTGTAGCTGCCGGCAAATGTCCTGGCCCTGATCTTTAAAGTATAGGTGCCGGACGCTATCTCGAACAGGCGCACGTTAGGCCCGTCAGAGATGATCCACTTGCCGGTGTCCTCGTTGTCGTAAGTGAGCGCGTACTCGTACTGCAGGGTGCTGGTGCCCGGGGAAAACACGTTGCAACGTATATTTATTTCCCTCGACTCGCTGAAGGACAGGTGCAGTACCTCTGCCGCCTTTATTGTTTTTTTCGGCGTTTCTATGGTGTACAATACCAGCCTGGGCGGAGGATCTTTTCGAAACAGCTCGCTAAGCGGGAAACGGAAAATGGACTGGTTTTTAAAAAAATAAGCGCTTTCCTTATCCGTACAGATATAGTCTGCCAATACCGGGAGAAACTGGTTTTCAACAACAGACAGGCTAAACGCCAGGTTTTTCCGGGAAGGGAAAAAAGTAATGATCCGGTAATAGTCGTTGGTGCTGATGAGTACGGTACTGTCATTTAACGGAAAGAATTTTTCCCACACACAGTCATTACTGATGCTGGTATCCAGCCTTATAGAGTCGCCCCGGTAGCGGTCGGCAACGATCAGTTTATTATCCAGTGTGTACCCTAAAAGGAAACGGTCTACAATCTTCAGTTCTTTAAAGGTGTAAGAGCCGAATTGGGGCTGCAAAGTGACAATGGTGTCCCTGATCGCATACACATGCTGCAAGGTCGAAAACCAAAGTTCATTTTTATCCCACACCGTGGCGGCGCCGTATATCGGGCCATCCCGCGATTCGAATAAGGGTTTGGTCTGTGCATAGTAGTGGTCTTTTATAGGATTGCGACCTGTATGCTTCAGGTAGCGGATGTGGGGCCGCCCCTTGAAGAACCAATAGTCCCGGCAAGGGAGGATGCTGTTGATCGTCTCTGTATGCTTACGGTATTCCCTGGCAGCAACAGGCCTGGACCTAATATCCCTGATAAGGTACGCGTAGTTGTCCGACATATGCAGGTAGCTGTTGTCGTATAAGAGGCTGCCGGAGGTAACGCCGCGAAATTCTTTTCCGTGTGTTTTATTAAAGTCATACGCATGGACCAGCTGCCGGCCGTGATACACATACACGTTCTTATTCCGGGTGTTCAGCACCAGTACACTGTCTGACGGCTGTGCAAACACTACGGTCGATTCGTAAGCATCCCTGATAGATGAAGACTGCAGGAATTGTTTGTCCAGCTTGTACACCCCTTGCGTCATCGTGCCGACCCAAAAATTGGAGTCCCGGTCCTGGTACACCGTAGAAATGGGAGTGTTTTCAAAGCAGAGTTCATTGTTGATGAGTACACCCTTGCTGGTACAGATAAAAACAGTGCTGCCGGAAAACAGTATGCGGAAAATGAAGGTAACATCGGTAATGTCACGAGGCAGTTGCAGCACAGGCTCAAATGCGGTATTGTACAGGTACTGGCCGATATAGAATTTCTGCTCCCTGCCGACCAGGTGCCTTTTGAGCAGCGGGTGACGATGAACGGACTGGGGCGTGCCGGCCGAATCTACCTGTACCGTTTTGTTGCTGAAGACGAGGTTAAAAGCCCGGTCGTGCAGGCGTACAACATCCTGCAGCATACCCAGAGAATCATGTGCCTGTTTGTAAAAATTGCTGAAGTTGTAATGGCGTGCACGGGTATTATTGATATTGACAATAAAATCGTGCTGCTGAAAGGTGATGGTGACGCTGCTGTCCTTTTCCAGGAAGATATCGCCGGTATTGCCCGTTTTAAAGGGAAGAGCGAGATAAGGTGTGTTTTTGGCCGTATGAAAAACGCCGTCTTTGTAGAAGACCAGGCTGCCGTTGAAGGTACCGATCCACAAGCGTTTGTATTTATCTTTCCTGAAGAAGAAACATTCATTGTCCGGTAAGCCGTCTGTTGTCGTAAAGTTTTCAAACTTCACACCGTTGTAGCGGGAAACACCTTTGCTGGTAGCAAACCAGATATACCCTTCTTCATCATGGTACACATCATAGATCGTATTGCTGGGCAGGCCGTCTTTCTGTGAAAAGTTGACAGACGGAAAATCCCTGGCGGGCAGGGTAACAGGGCTCATCAGCAGTAATAGTACACTCAGCAGGCCGGCAGCAAATATCCGTTCAGCGGTGATACAAAAACTCCACGAACTCTGAATAACGCCGCCTGCTGACAGGGATGGTGATCTTCTCATTGATAATAATGCCCGGGTTAGGTTCGTTGGTTATACTGCTCACTTTTGTACAATTTACGAGAAAGGATTTATGAACCCGGAAGAAGGAGCTTTTGGGCAGCAGCTCCTGGAATTGGGCAATCGGGCGGCTGACCATGATCTCCTTGACAATACCATTGGTAATGGTGTAGAAATAGCTATACGCTCCCTTGGCTTCAAGAAACACGATATCTGCCACAGCAACAATATCTAATGTCCGTGTTGTACGCAGCTTAAGTGTTTGGGGTGCATCCGGCTGATACTCCGGCATTTCCCCCGGCGCCGCTATAGTGGTCTGCACGCCACGTTGGTTGACTTTGTTGATCAGCTTTTCAATGGCGTTCCTGACTTCGGCAATACTGATCGGTTTTAAAATATAATCAAGCGCGTGGATCTTGACCGCCTGTATCGCATACTCATCATAGGCTGTAATAAAAATAACCTCGAACGGAACAGGTGCGATACGCTCCAGAAAAGCAAATGCATTTTCGGCGGGCATATCGATATCTATAAATACCACATCAGGGGCTAATGTATCGATCAGGCGTTCGGCATCTATTGTATCCTGCGCCATACCGGCAATCTCCAGCCCTGGTATCCGGACATAGTTTTCGATGATGTTCTTTAAATTAAGGCAAGCCTCATTTTCATCATCTATAATTATTGCCTTGGTGATCTTTGTTTCCATAAAGACAGCTTTGATCAGGATACCAGCAAATACAATTCAAAAATGGTATTGGTTCAATAGCACCCAAACGTAATGTCTTAAAAGGCATTATCCTAATTTATTTCATTAATGGTAGTATTTGTTTTATAAACGGTACATGAAAAATGCGCTTTCCGGACCGGAAAGCGCATTTTTTCTAAAAAAGTAAGCCATAAACGCGCTGTTACTCCGGCGTGCCTGCTTTATAAAACAAGGTATTTTCATTATCGATACGGAAAATTTCCCGCGCTGTATGCAGCAACGATTCTGTAGTGACGGCATGGTACAGGCCCAGCTCATCATTGATCATCGCCGCATCGCCCAGCAGCTCATAGAAAGCAAGGTTGTTGGCACGGGACAGGATGCTCATGTCTTCGAATGCGATCATGGCTTCTATCTTGTTTTTCGCTTTTTCCAGCTCTGTATCGGTAATACCGTTTTGCAGCAGCAAGGCTATCTGGTTCTTTACGGCAGCGTTGGCCGCCTCAAGGGTCACGCCTTTGATCAGCTTGCCTTCCACCACCAGCAGGCCGGCATCCAGGCTGCCGGTATGGTAGCAGTTGATACTGCTGAACAGCTGCTGCTCTTTAACCATCGTCTGGTACAGGCGCGATGCATAGCCATTGCCCATGAT
>DATJDO010000073.1:0-3444 GCA_035497375.1 Chitinophagaceae bacterium
GGTAGCCATATCGGCCAGTTTGAAAGAGATGGCCTGGAAATTCGCAATCGGCTGGTCGAACTGCTGACGCTCTTTGGCATATTTTACAGAAGCTTCATAGGCACCTTTGGCAATACCCAGAGACAGGGCGGCAATGGAGATACGGCCACCATCCAGGATTTTCATCGCTTGTTTGAAGCCTTCACCTACTTTACCCAGGCGTTGGGCATCGCTGATGCGGCAATTGTCGAACACCAGTTCTGATGTTTCGCTGGCACGCATGCCGAGTTTGTTTTCTTTTTTACCGCCTGCAAAGCCCGGTGTGCCGCGCTCTATGATAAAGGCGGTGATGTTGTTCTTGGTACGGGGTTCGCCGGTGCGGCAGAGTACCACCGCTACATTGCCGGAGATACCAAGAGTGATCCAGTTTTTGGTACCGTTGATCACCCAGTCATCGCCGTCGCGTGTGGCTACACACTGCATGTTGCCGGAGTCGCTGCCGGTATTGGCTTCAGTAAGGCCCCAGGCTCCGATCCACTCGCCGGAAGCCAGTTTCGGAAGATATTTTTGTTTTTGTTCGTCGTTGCCGAAGTACAGGATATGGCCGGTGCACAGGGAATTGTGCGCTGCGGTAGACAGGCCGATAGAGCCGCAAACTTTGGCGATCTCGCTCACCACGGTAATGTATTCAAAATAACTGAGTCCGCTACCGCCGTATTCGGTCGGTACCAATACACCCATCAGGCCCAGTTCGCCCATTTTATGAAACACGTCAACGGGAAATTTCTGTGATTCATCCCATTCCATCATTTGCGGACGGATGTGTTTGTTGGCAAAATCGCGCACCATTTCGGTGATCTGCGCCTGGGTTTCTGTTTGTGTAAAATTCATAATTTGATTAGTCGATTGTGCAATAGGGTGCAATTTTACGATATTTTTCTTCATTCATCAAGGGTGCCTGCCTCAATTGCTCTATTTTTTCATATTTATTTAACCCACTTCGTAACAATATTATGTTTTTTGCCATTACGGGGCCTATGTAGGGATGTATACTGAGCTGCTCTTCTGTAACGGTGTTCAGCCGCAGCTTTTTTACGGTCTCCGGGTGTATGGTCAGTTTGGTCTGCAGGTAGCGGAATACACTGTCGGGAAATTTGTACACTTCCAGTAATTGCTCTGTATGCAGGAAGCTGCCCAGGGCTTTGCGTCTTTGTACAATCCGGTGGGCGAGCACGGTACCGATACCATCCAGGCGGAGCAGGGTAGCAGAGTCGATGGTATTGAGGTCCATGCCATCGGGCGGCGGCGGTAGCGTAGCATAAGCGTTCTGCCCATGCTGTTGCTGTTGGGCTGCGGTGATATAGATGTATGGAGCCAGGCGTTCATATTCAGCTGCACTAAGTGTGTATAGTGGTTTCAGGTCTTCCCTGTGGTAAAAATGCTTGCCTTTGCGCCGCCAGTTCAGCAGGTACTTTATGGTCTTGACTTTAAGCCCCAGGCGGATAAAGCCGGCGCTGTCCAGGGTATTGGGGTCGAAGGCAAAAAGCGTTGCGGAATAGCTTGTTTCCCCGGTTTCCGTTTTTTCTGCCTGCTGCAGTTGCTGCCAGGCCAGGTTCAGGCGTTGCTCCTCTGCATCAGGTATTGCAGGCACCAGCCAACGCATACAAACACTGGCGGCGAAAAGACACAGGGTCAGGATCAACACGGCAGACATACCCAGGCGCTCGGTCCGGGACAGTCTGAAATAGGATGAAAAGAAGCGCTTCATCGATACAGTTCTATTCTGTAAACATAAGTACAATTTGTTTTGTGTTTTATAACGATTATTATTGCATAATTTTTTTAACAATGGATAAAAAGCTGCTGTACGATAAGCCCATGTTTCTGAAATCGATGTGGGGTGTTTTGGGTCTTATTTGCCTGGCCGTTTATGGTTTGTTATGTTTTACGAAAAAGAAAGAGGACCTCGTAAAAGGAAAGATTGAGTTTGTCGGACAAACCTATGAACAGCTTCCCTCAAGGCATGCAGGGAAATACCGTTTTATCAAAGTCGAAGGTTTCGGAAAACCATTTGAAGTGTTTGTTGGTAAAGATGCCGGTGATTTCAAGCCGGAGTTTGAACAGGTAGATCTGTTGCAAGCCGGTGATGAGGTATTGGTATATTATGTAGCCGGCCAAAAGGATTTTGATGCGGTACATAATGTACAACGCATTGAGTCGAACGGTAAAGCCTTTTTCATTGCAGGAAAAAGTACGATATGGATAATGGGTGTTTGTCTCGTACTGGGAGTGGTCATAGCTATTGTACTGATGATCTTAAAATCGAAGGGCAGGATCATCTAAAGAAAAAAGCGATGGCAGATACCATCGCTTCGTGTTTATAGTCTTGTCTGATTCCGTGTTGTTTTATGTAGCGATCCCTTCCGTCGGTGCCATATGAGTAAACGTCTGATCAATCAAAAATCAGCACTCCGTTACAGGTTTTTCACCAGCTCTAGTGCAAATTCACTGGTCTTCAGCAAGGTCGCATCCTGCATCAGGTTGTAAAAATCTACCGTTACGCGTTTGCGTTTGATGGTGATTTTCAGGGATTCTACAATGATATCCGCGGCTTCGTTCCAGCCCATGTATTGCAGCATCATCACGCCGCTGAGCAGCAGTGAAGCAGGGTTCATCATGTCTTTGCCTGCAAAGCGGGGCGCTGTACCATGTGTGGCTTCAAATACCGCATGACCTGTATTGTAGTTGATGTTGGCACCCGGAGCAATACCGATACCGCCTACCGCTGCAGCCAGGGCATCGGAGATATAATCACCATTCAGGTTTAGTGTGGCTACTACAGAGTAGTTTTTCGGCGCCAGCAATATCTGCTGCAGGAAGTTGTCGGCAATGGCATCATCGATAATGATCTTGCCATCTGCTTTGGCTTTTTTCAGGGCTTCGTTGGCTGCATCTTCATTTTCCGCTTTCTTGATCTTTTCCCATTGCTCCCATGTAAAGACTTTGTCACTGAACTCACGCTCTGCCATTTCATACCCCCACTTCTTGAAGCCCCCTTCGGTAAACTTCATGATGTTGCCTTTGTGCACCAGGGTTACGGAAGGCTTTTTGTGTTCGATGGCATATTCGATCGCCGCGCGGATCAGGCGTTCTGAACCATCCAGGCTTACGGGTTTGATACCGAAAGACGTATTTTCAGGGAAGCGTATTTTCTTGCCCGCACCCAGTTCATTGGTCACGAAGTCCAGCAATTTTTTTGCTTCCGGTGTATCGTAATTGAATTCAATACCGGCGTAGATATCTTCTGTGTTTTCGCGGAAGATGACCATATCCACATCTTCCGGGTGCTTTACCGGAGAGGGTACACCCTGGAACCACTCTACAGGACGCAGGCACACGAAGAGGTCCAGTTCCTGGCGCAGTGCCACATTCAGGGAGCGGATACCGCCACCGATCGGTGTGGTC
>DATJDO010000074.1:0-5561 GCA_035497375.1 Chitinophagaceae bacterium
GCGCAATATCCACCACGGGAATGATGTTACTGATGTGTGCGCGGGAGGCCATTTCGGGCACTACGCCGCCATACTGTTCGTGTACCTGCTGCGTGGCAATCACATTGCTCAGCACTTTGCCGTCAGAGATCACGGCTGCGCCGGTATCATCGCAGGAACTTTCTATGGCCAGTATGTTGATCATCGTATCTTATTCAAAAATGTCATTGTTTTTACTCAGGTAGCTGCCGCCCAGCTTTACACCCAGGCGAAAGCCAGAGTAGTTCTGCTTCAGGTTATCCCAACCGCGGATATAATCGAAACGCAACACTCTGAATATGCTGAATCCGAAATTGTCCAGACCGATAAAAGCTTCGGTATAATAATCTTTGTTGGCCGTATAGAAGGTATTGGTGCCCAGTACAAAGTACCAGTGCGCCTGCCGGAACAGGGGCAGTTTGTTGGTGAGTAAACCTTTCAGGTAATACTCCAGGTGCAGTTCTCCGTAGAGCTTCTCTGTATTGCTGTACAGGTAGTAAGGAGCCAGTTGGAAAGATTGCAGGTAAGGACCAGCCAGGGTGTACTGGTTGCCCAACAGGTGTTTGCGATCCGGTATCTGTACATTCTTCGCGTTTAGAAAACCACCGACAAGGGCGCTGAATTCAAAACTACCCATACGGCGCAGGCTCACATGATCGCCCACCTGGAATTCCCATTTGTCGTAATCTGTAATGCTGTTCAGCAGATTGGGGATACCTTTCTGGTAGCGTAGTGAAAACACAGGCAATTTACTGCTACGCATCACCTTTTTATCGGGGTACTCGGTATAGTGTACTCCAGGCTGGAAGGTAACAGAAGCCCGTGCGATGACGGCGCTGTGTGTAGTCATGGGCATCCCACTGAAGGCATCAGGCAGATTGGCCGTGTATGCCTGGATATCCTGCTGTTGTACAAAGGAAAAATCGGTAGTGTTGCTGAGCGGCAGGCGCTGTTCATAGTGCAGCGCCACATTCCAGGATAAGCCGTTGCCATGTGCTTTCTTGAATTGCAAACCTGCTATCCAACGTTCGTAAATCTTGAAATAGTTGCGCTGCTGCACCAGGGAGGAATAGGTGTTCAGCAGCTCTGGCACCGGTTGTGCATTGTTGAACTGGCTGATATAACGGCCTCCGGTTGCGGCTATAGACCAGCGGCGGGCTTCCAAACGCGGGTCAAACTGCGTGTACCGTACTAAAGCTTTCCCGTTAAAATGGGTATTCGAAAAACCGTAACGCAGGCCGGCATCAATATCCAGCACTTTGCCCGTATCCATTTTGCGCGAAAAGCTCAGTTCGGGGGCGTAGTTCAGGCCTTCTACTGTATTGAAATTGACGTCAAACAATACAGAACTGATCTTCAGGCTGTTCCTGTAATCTTTTCCGTTAAAACTGATACCGCCCCACAGTACATCTCCTACACTGACCCTGTTGGCCCGCCTGCGCAGAGAGTCTCTGCGTACTGGGTCGTTATTGATCGTGTATACGCTGTCGCGATAGTCGTAATTGCGCAATTCGTCAGACTCCAGGCTCATGGGCCGTAAGGTTTGCCAGTAGGCGCTATCCCTTTTAGTTGCTTCACGCTGGTAGCTTACAGTTACCTTACGGTTAAAGATGCTGTCTGCTATTGGTTGGTTCACTTTCTGGTTGTCGTAAACAGTGACGTAGTTGCCCGAAAAGTCGAAGCCCAGCAATTTGATTGTAGGGTAGAACACCTGGCTTTTGATCACCCAGAGGTCTTTGGATACCGGAACATACTGTTGTTCTATTTTTACCGTGTCCAGGATATCCAGGCCTTGTTTTTTTGAAGCCAGTACACGCACGCTGTGTATCGACCAGTCTTCATCGGCAATATAAATATCGCCCAGCAGGCATCGCTCAAAATTGCGTTTGGGGGTCACTTTAATCTTGTAGATCTTCTGCCCGTTTTCTTCAAATTCGCCAATTAGTTTGAAGGTGTAAGAACTCAAAGCGGAATTGCTGATCGGGGAAACATATGTCGCATCAGCCCCTGCAAGAATGTTCACGTTGTTTTCGTAAAAATTGATAACAGGAGGTACGCTTCCCATACCCACACCATTGGGGTCGCCGCTTTCTTTTACCGAGCGGATGATCAGCCGCTCCTTTTTACCGGAAGTGTAGTAATCGGCCACTTGCTCGCACAGGTACAGTACGCCTTTACCTGAATCCAGGCCCATACCGGAACTCATTTCTTTTTTGTCTTCCTCTTTCAGTTTCATACCCATGATACGGTTGGGCAGATTGCTCCGGTTGCGGAACACCCCTTTAAGGTAGATGCTGGTCTGGAATGACTGCATTTGCGTGTTGTGGAAACTTCTTTTTTTGATAGCATTGCGGATGATGCGGTAGGCCGGGTCTTCTCCCCCGGAGCGGATAACGACATCTTTCAGCTCATAACCCTGGGCTTTCAGTACGAAATCATGCTGTACGTTCTGGCTGGCTGTCAGCGTTAGTTCAAACAGCGTTTGTTTGTACCCGATATACTGGCCTTGCAAAGTATAGCTGCCTGCAGGGATATTCAGTGTATAATAACCTTCTGCATTAGCACTGGTGCCCATAGTGGTCCCTTTAACCACAACACTGGCAAAAGGCAATACGATACCGTCTTCATCTACAATACGTCCGCTCACCCTGGCCGCACCGGCCACATAGCTTAGGATCAGGAAAAGGGCCAGGAAACAGGCGACCCGGTGCAGGGACATGCTGCGTTTAAAACAAACCATTGATGTGGGTATTGATACGGTGCACGACATCGGCAAAATCGTCTTTGTTTTCTTCAAAGTCCAGTTTGTCCAGGTCTATAACCAACAGGGGGCCGTCTTTGTAATTGTCGATCCATTTGTTGTAAAATTCATTCAGGCGTTTCAGATAGTCCAGGCGTATGTTTTCTTCATATTCGCGGCCGCGTTTCTGGATCTGGTCTACCAGCTTGGGGACAGAAGCTTTCAGGTAGATCAACAGGTCCGGTGGGTTGATCAGTTGCTTCAGGTTGCTGAAGAAAGACTGGTAGTTTTCAAAATCACGGCCGGCCATCAGGCCCATTTCATACAGGTTGGGAGCGAAGATAGCTGCATCTTCGTAGATCGTCCGGTCCTGGATCACTGTTTTTTCACAGGCAGTGATGGCCAGTTGCTGGCGGATACGGCTGTTCAGGAAGTACATCTGCAGGTTAAAGGACCAGCGGGGCATGTCTTCATAAAAATCAGACAGGTAAGGGTTGTGCTCTACGTCTTCAAAATAAGGCTCCCAGCTGTAGTGTTTTGCGAGCATTTCTGTAAGCGTGGTTTTGCCCGCGCCGATATTGCCTGCAACAGCAATGTGTTTGGGAGTAGTTTTTTGATGCATAAGTGCCGGAGAAAATGAGCCTGCAAAATAGACAAATTCAGGCGCATCGGCAGGGAGTTTTTCCTGTTTTTTTCAGGAAAAGGAAAATCAGAACTTAGCTTTTCATAACCGGCTGGTTATTTTCAAATAGAATGAAACGCAAATTGCCTTCCTGATAAAAACTATAAACGGTGGTGGCTACATTGTAATAGGGAAGGGGGTATAACAACCTATAAGGTTTGAGAAACCTTATAGGTTGTCCAAACAGTCTTAATCGATCAGAATATCACCCGTCATTTCCTTGGGTATCGGGATACCCATATAATGCAGGATGGTTGGAGCGATATCACCCAGTTTGCCATCTTTCAGCGGACCCGTATAGTCTTTGCTGATCAGGAAAAGGGGTACAGGATTCAGCGAATGTTGCGTGTTCGGGGAACCGTCGTCGTTGATCATATGGTCTGAGTTGCCATGATCGGCGGTAAGAAATACGGCATAATCGTTTTCCAGCGCTACCGGTACAATCTCTGATACACATTGGTCTACCGTTTGCACGGCTTTGATCACGGCGTCCCATACGCCAGTGTGGCCCACCATGTCCGCGTTCGCGAAATTCATGCAGATAAAGTCCGCGCGTTGCTGCTGCAGTTCAGGAATAATGGCATCTTTCAGTTTGTAGGCGCTCATTTCCGGCTTCAGGTCGTAGGTGGGTACATCTTTTGGAGAGTCACGCATGATGCGGGTTTCACCTTCAAATACCGTTTCGCGTCCCCCGGAGAAAAAGAAGGTGACATGAGGGTACTTTTCTGTCTCGGCGATGCGGATTTGTTTTTTGCCATTGGCGGCCAGTACTTCGCCCATGGTCTGCTCCAGGTTGTCCGTGTGGAAGATCACATCAACTGCCTGGTAGGTTTTGTCATATTCTGTAAGGGTAATGTAGTGCAGGTTCAGTTTCTGCATGCCGTGGTCCGGTACATGCGTTTGTGTAAGCACTTCGGTAATCTCCCGGCAACGATCGGTACGGAAGTTAAAGCAGAGGACCACGTCGCCGTCTTTGATGGTGGCAACAGGTTGATCCTGCTCATCGCACAGAATAATGGGTTCAATGAACTCGTCCGTTACTTCGTGGATATAGGATTTGTGGATGGCTTCAACCGCATTATTGGTCCTGATGCCGGTACCGTGCACGAGGGCATCGTAGGCCACTTTTACACGCTCCCAGCGTTTATCGCGGTCCATGGCATAATACCGCCCGGTGATGCTGGCCAGTTTACCACCCGTTTGCAGCAGGCAATTCTGTATTTCGGCAATAAAGCCATAGCCGCTTTTGGGATCGCAGTCGCGACCGTCAGTAAAGGCATGTACCGCTACGCGGGGTACGCCTGCATTCTGGGCATAGTGACACAAGGCTTCCAGGTGGCGGATATGCGAATGAACGCCGCCGTCGCTGACCAGGCCGATAAAGTGCAGGGTTTTGTCTCCTTGCTTTGCTTCAGCAAAGGCTTTTTGCAGGGTAGGGTTCTGCTCCAGGCTGCCGTTGCGGATCGCCACATTGACCCGCTGCAGCTCCTGGTAGACAATACGTCCGGCTCCAAGATTCAGGTGCCCTACTTCTGAATTGCCCATTTGCCCGTCGGGCAGGCCAACCGCTTCGCCACAAGTGATGAGCTGGCTGTTCGGATACCGGGTATACAATGAATTGACAAATTCCGGATGTGCCTTGGTAATGGCATCGGCCTTAGGGTCAATGCCTTTGCCCCAGCCATCCATAATGATGAGCATTACTTTTTTTGACATAGGCTGCAAAGGTAACAGGGATTTGGCATTCGGGGAAGCCCCGATGCCGCACAAACCGGTGTTTCGGGCGCCTATTTGTTATAATTGACCCCTAAAATCCTGTAGAGAACAGGAGCAACTTCCGTTGAGACTTCGATATCAGGGAGATAAACCTTTGTTACGGTCCCAGTACTGTCCAGGTTCAGCAATATTTTAGTAGCGCCGTTGTTGCCGGGTATAAAGAAGCGGTCACCTGCCCACAGCTTCAATTGTGCTTCCCCGGGAGAGGGGTTGTCAGCGGTAATCCGGTACTCATAAGTTCCGGCTGTATTGGGTAAAGCAGCCGGTAGCGAAAGGCTCAGCGTCAAGTCTTGCTCTGAACGTATAGTGACAAATTTAAGGGCCCTACCATTGTTTGTTTCGGTT
>DATJDO010000075.1:0-5658 GCA_035497375.1 Chitinophagaceae bacterium
GTCCTGCTTGTCATTGAATTGCGCCGGGTTGACGAAGATGCTGCATACGGTAACATTACCTTCGGCCTTTGCCTGCCGCACCAGTGATATGTGGCCTTTATGCAGTGCTCCCATAGTGGGGATAAACCCTATAGGGGCACCGTTTTTTCTTTGTCCGGCAAGGTATTCCTGCACATCCGCAATCCGCTTAAAAACAATCATAAATGGGCTTTTTAACTAGCAGCCTGCAAATAAAACGATTTTCGAATTAATATTTTAGTAATTTTGCAGCCTAAAATTTTAAGACTTAATAAAAGTCTGTCATTTTAACTTAAAATCAAAGTATGTCGGTAGATACTAAAAAGCGTGTTCTTATTGTTTGCAACGAACTTTCCCCCTACCTCGAATTTTCTGAATTTGCCGCTATCCTGAATAAGCTGGCCATTAAGACTTTCGAAGCCGGGATAGAAGTCAGGGTGATTATGCCCCGATTTGGTGTGATCAATGAGCGCCGGCATAAACTGCATGAAGTAGTACGCTTGTCGGGCATCAATATTATTGTAGATAAGGATGACTATCCGCTGATCATTAAGGTGGCTTCCCTGCCAAACGCCCGTCTGCAGGTGTACTTTATGGACAACGACGATTACTTCAAGCGTAAGTTTGTTTTCCGTGATGAGAATGAAAAATTCTACGAAGACAATGCAGACCGTATGGTCTTCTTCTGCAAAAGTGCACTGGAAACCGTAAAAAAATTCGGTTGGCCTCCTAATGTGATCCATTGTCATGGCTGGATGACCTCGCTGATCCCCTTGTTCCTGAAAACTACGTACAAAAAAGAGCCGGTATTCGGTTTCTCGAAATGTATCTATACAGCACAGCCCGACCAGTTTAAAGAAAAGCTGAGTGATGAACTGGTGCGTAAAGCCATGATCAGCAGCGATATCAAAGAGAAGGACCTGGAAGTATTTAAAGACCGGACCAATACCGCATTGACCCTTGGCGGTGCCAAATGCGCCGATGTGGTAATCATGGGCGATAAAAAAATGCCGGCGAAGATAACGGAGGAGATCAAGCCAAGCCGTACCAAGAAAGTACTGCCTTTTGATCCGGAGTGGGTAGAGGACGTTACATCCCTGCTCGATCTGTATAAAAGCTTAACAGACTCTTAGTTTTGTTTTTTATTTCTTCGCTGTAAATTTTTTAAGCTTGTTTTACCGAATTTCATTGCGCAGCGTCTTACCTGTATGGGTGATATTGCTGACCTGCTTTTGTGTTTCCTGTAAAGAAAATACCATTATCCGTACGGATGTAGTGCCGGCTGTAGACAATATCAATGTTTTCGGTACCGACACGCTTACCCTGATCACCAATACGGTAAAGGATGATAGCGTTGTGACCAACGCCTACGTTTCCGGTCTTAAAGTATACATGGGAGCCGGTAACATCAGCAATGATGCCTACTTCGGGAAAACCTCGGCAAACTTCTATTTCCAGGTGCGTCCGCCACAGGATAACTACAGTTTCGACCGGTCCAAATACCAGTTGGACTCCGCCGTCCTGATCCTGCCATATAGCGGTACTGCTTACGGAGATACGGTAGGAAGTGCAGGCTACCAGACCTTCAAAGCTTATCGTCTGACAGAGTCTATCTATTTCGATTCCATTTATTACGCTCATTCCCCGGCCAGAAGTGTGGAAGCCACTCCTTTTGCCAGCAAAACAGTCTTTATTCCCGACCTGGTCAACAGCAGGCGGGACTCTACGCTTGTGGGCGGGATTAAACGTGCACCACATTTGCGGATGCGGATCACCGACAATGACCTGATCAATACCATCATCGGCGCCAATGCCACCAATACAGCGGCTTTCCTGACCCTTTTCAAAGGGATATTCATTACAACAGAGGCAGGGGGCAATACCATACCTTATTTCCTGCTCAATGGAGACGATATATTTTCCAAAGCAGGTATCCTGATGTATTACCATACTCAGAATTCCAGTGGTATCATTACCGATACCCTTACCGCTTCTTTTCCTTTCGACGCTACGGCCAGCCAGACTAAAACCGGTTTTTTCAACAGGGTAACCCGCGACTTTACCGGTACCCCCGTTCAATACCTGTTTTCTTCTACTGCCGGTTCTGAGGGCACCATCGCGGTTCAGAACCTTCCCGGTGCAGCCATAGACCTGCGTATCCCTTATGTAAAGAATTTACCCCGTTGTATCGTCAATAAAGCAGAACTCATCATTACCCAGGTGCCTTCGCCCATGGACGGTGTTTTTGCCCCTCCTGACCGCCTGTATCCTATGGTCATCAGTGAATACGGTGAAAGGTCGCGTATTGCAGATCTGAATGCAACGACATCTTCCGCATCCCTTTATTTTGTAGACGGCTACAGCAGGGCCGCAAACGTGGGAGGAAAGGTCGTTAACCAATACGTGCTCAATTTTCCCCGGGAATTGCAGAATGCTATTGTAGAGCAAAAAAAAGAACTTAGATTGCGCATAAATGGCACGCAATCCTTTATCGGGGCCTTCAGGCTTACAGCCGCCGGCAGTAACTACAGCCAGCCGGCCTACCGGATAAAGCTGAATGTCGTTTATACCAAATTTTAATAACTGCAAATATTAAAGAAACATGTGTGGCATTGTAGCCTATATCGGTAATAAAGAAGCTTACCCTATCTTGATCAAAGGGTTAAAAAGACTGGAATACAGGGGCTATGACAGTGCCGGTGTAGCCTTGCTGAACGGGAGCCTCAATGTGTATAAAAAGCAGGGCAAGGTTTCTATACTGGAGGAATATGCAGGCAACAAAGATGTGGGTGCAACCCTTGGTATGGGCCATACACGCTGGGCGACCCATGGTGTACCCAACGATACAAATGCGCACCCCCACCTGTCCAATTCCGGCAACATAGCCGTTATACACAACGGTATTATCGAAAACTACGCGCCCATAAAAGAAGAGCTCCAGAAAAGGGGATATATCTTTCATTCCGACACCGATACAGAAGTATTGGTGAACCTGATCGAAGAAGTACAGAAGCAGGAAAGTGTAGGGTTGGACGAAGCCGTAAGAATCGCACTGAATGAAGTGATTGGTGCATATGCCATCGTCGTGATCGACCGTACGAACCCGGACAGGCTTGTCGCAGCACGTAAAGGGAGCCCCCTGGTGCTGGGTATCGGGGAGCAGGAGTTTTTTGTAGCATCAGACGCCTCACCGATTATTGAATATACGAAGAATGTAATCTACCTCGACGATGAGGAATACGTAGTCGTAGACCGTTCCGGCAGCTATATGATCAAAAACCTGGGCAATGTAGAGAAATCTCATGCCATCCAAACCCTTGAGATGAACCTCGAGGCCATAGAAAAAGGAGATTTTGAACATTACATGCTCAAAGAAATCTACGAGCAACCCAAAGCCATTGAAGACTCGTTCCGCGGCCGTATGAATGCGGCAGGAGGCTGGATCAAAATGGGGGGGATCACGGAATACAACAACAGGATCAATAAAGCCGACCGTTTTCTGATTACTGCTTGTGGTACATCATGGCACAGTGGCCTGCTCGGTGAGTATATCATCGAAGACCTTACCCGTGTACCGGTAGAAGTGGAATATGCTTCAGAATTCCGCTACCGCAACCCGGTCGTTAAAGAATCGGATTTCATCATTGCAATTTCCCAGTCCGGAGAAACCGCCGATACACTGGCTGCTATAGAACTGGCCAAAGAAAGGCTGGCACTCGTATATGGAATCTGTAACGTGATCGGTTCGTCCATCGCCAGGGCCACGCATGCAGGGTCTTACACACATGCCGGTCCGGAAATCGGCGTGGCCTCTACCAAAGCCTTCTCCACGCAGGTCTCTGTATTGATCCTGATCGCCTTGCAGATTGCCCAGTCAAAAGGAACAATACCGCAGTCGAAACTGCGCCAGATTCTCTACGAACTGGAAGGTGTACCTGAAAAAATCAAAGAAGTATTGGCCCTTGATGGCGAAATCAAGAAAATTGCCGCAGTATATAAAGATGCGAACAACTTCCTGTACCTGGGCCGCGGATACAACTATCCTGTAGCTATGGAAGGCGCATTGAAACTGAAAGAAATATCTTATATCCATGCAGAAGGCTACCCGGCTGCAGAAATGAAGCATGGCCCGATTGCACTCATCGACGAAGAAATGCCCGTTGTTTTTCTCGCAACCAATATGAGTGCCTACGAAAAGATCGTGTCCAATATACAGGAAGTCAAAGCACGTAAAGGAAAAGTAATAGCCATCGTCAATAAAGGCGATACACAGATCAAGTCTATGGCTGATCATGTGATCGAAGTGCCTGAAGTGGACGAAGTGATCTCACCCCTGATCACGATTGTGCCCCTGCAATTGCTGGCGTACCATATTGCGATTATGAGAGGCTGCAATGTTGATCAACCGCGCAACCTGGCGAAATCTGTTACCGTAGAATAAACAATACAGACGTTATTGGTTCGTAGCAATACAGTGAACAGGCTTTTTTATCCACAAAAAGCCTGTTTTCTTTTTACCTGCATTTTTTAGACATCGATCACTTAAATTTGCCTGATTCAAAAATAAATTTCAAAAAAATAACTCCTGATTCATGCCTTACCTGTTTACTTCTGAGTCTGTTTCCGAAGGACATCCTGATAAAGTCGCAGACCAGATATCCGATGCCTTAGTTGATAATTTTCTTGCCTGGGACGCCGAGTCCAAAATTGCATGCGAAACACTGGTGACAACCGGCCAGGTCGTACTTGCAGGCGAAGTGAAATCCAAAACCTATATTGATGTGCAGCAGATTGCACGTGATGTGATTGCCAAAATAGGGTACACCAAGAGCGAATATATGTTCGAAGCCAATTCCTGTGGTGTGTTTTCTGCGATCCATGAACAGTCTGCAGATATTAACCAGGGTGTAGATAAGAAAAAGAAAGAAGACCAGGGTGCAGGTGACCAGGGTATGATGTTCGGCTATGCTACCAATGAGACCAGCAACTACATGCCGCTGGCACTGGATATGTCGCATTTCCTGCTGCGCGAGCTCAGCGCCATCCGCAAAGAAGGCAAACTGATGAAATACCTGCGTCCCGACGCCAAAAGCCAGGTGACGATTGAGTACAGTGACGACAATGTACCCGTACGCATCGATGCGATTGTGATCTCTACACAGCACGACGATTTTGCGAGCGAAAAGGCCATGCAGGACCAGATCCGCAAAGATGTGATCAATATCCTGATCCCCCGTGTGATCAAAAGCTACCCCGCATACAAAAAACTGTTCAACGATAAGATCAAATACCACATCAACCCAACCGGTAAATTTGTGATCGGAGGGCCACATGGCGATACCGGGCTTACCGGCCGCAAGATTATCGTTGATACCTATGGTGGTAAAGGCGCTCATGGCGGAGGTGCATTCTCCGGTAAAGACCCAAGCAAAGTAGACCGTTCAGCAGCATACGCTACGCGCCATATTGCCAAAAACCTTGTTGCTGCAGGTGTTTGTTCCGAAGTGCTGGTACAGGTTTCCTATGCCATTGGTGTAGCACAGCCCATGGGTATTTATATCAATACCTACGGTACCGCAAAAGTGGCTCTTTCAGACGGTGAAATCGCTAAAGTGGTGGAGTCTGTATTCGATATGAGGC
>DATJDO010000076.1:0-2261 GCA_035497375.1 Chitinophagaceae bacterium
GTTTCAATTGCGTTTCTGCGTTTTCTATCTCATCGGGAATAAAGCTGAGCTGCTCCAGTTCGTCAAACAGGAATTGTTTGTAGTCGGCATCCTTTTGCCACTGTGCCTGCTGCCCGGTTTTGCTGCTCAGCTCCCGGACCAGTTGCTGGTATTGCCTGTACTGCAGGGTATATTGTTCCCGTAGCGGAGTATTGCCCGCAAGGCTATCTATTACGGAAAGTTGAAAATTGTCGTCTTCTATCGCATGGTTGTCAAACTGCTGGTGCAGGTCTACCAGTAAGGAGGTCAGGGTGTTCAATACTGATAAGGTTACTGGAGTGTCATTGACAAAAGCACGGGATTTTCCTGCGCTGTTGATCTCCCTGCGGATGATGCATTGCTCTTCCTCATCCAATTCTGCAGCCTGGAGCGCAGCTTGAAAATCAGCATTGCCGCTTACGTCAAAACTGGCCTCAACAACGCATTTTGCCTCCTTATTGATCAGTACAGAGGTGTCTGCACGTTCTCCCAGGATCAGCGACAGGGCTCCGAGGATAATACTTTTTCCTGCACCGGTTTCCCCGGTCACAATGTTCAGGTGTGTATCAGGCCTGAAATTCAGGCGCTCTATAATGGCGTAATTGTTGATGGAAAGTTGTCGTAACATTATTTACCCGTTCTCCTGTTTGCTGTAAAGCCCCGCTTGTTTATGCTTGTTGCTGCTATTTCCTGATGCGTACCGTACCGTCATACCCCTGGGGTTGGTTATTGACAGAGTATCCGCTCAGTTGGTAGCCAAATTGGTTATTCTGTTTCATAAAACACTTGCCGCAGATAATCTTTTCGCCGGTAAAACGGCCGACTTTATACAGTTTGTTTAAGGGTACGCTGTAGACGCCGTAATCATAATTTATGGACAGGTTCTGGGCCTTCAGGACGAAATTGGCCCCTGAAGGTTCTGCCTTCAGTGTGGTAGAATCGAGAACAGTAGTGAAGCTTGTGTTGGCAGCATAACGGATCATACGTACATCTGCTACCTCGTCCTGGTTAAAATCCACCAATTCAAAAGAGTCGAATTTTAAAGCCGGGCAAGCGCCTTTTTTGCTGCAGCAAGATCCTGCAAACAAGAGTGCAAAAAGTAAATAAACAATCTTCCGTCCTTTCATTTCGTTCTGTTTTCTCAATTGTAAATTTATAAAATCCTGTTTGTTATACCATATCCTGCGTGTCGATACCCAGGTATTCTTCCACAAGGTACTGGTTGCGATCTGCAGCGCTGCGCGACACCAGCTCCCCGATAAACCCCGTTAGAAAAAACTGGGTACCCAGAATCATCGTTGTCAATGCAATGTAAAAAGCAGGTTTGTTGATGAGGTTGCCCTCAAAAAAGAGTTTGGAAATAATGAGATACAGGGTAATAAAAAAGCCAATCAGGAACATGATAGTGCCCCAGAAACCAAAAAAATGCATCGGTTTTTTACCAAAGCGGCTGGTGAACTGTATGGATAAAAGGTCCAGGAAGCCATTGATAAAACGCTCCCAGCCAAACTTGGATACGCCATATTTTCGTGCACGGTGCTGTACTACTTTTTCCCCTATGCGCGGAAAACCGGCCTGTTTGGCAATTACCGGGATAAAACGGTGCATTTCGCCATACACTTCGATGCTTTTGACCACCTTCTTACGATATGCTTTCAGCCCGCAGTTCATATCATGCAGCTGGATACCGGAAATTACCCGGTTTACACCATTGTACAGTTTCGAAGGCAGGTTTTTGGTTACCGCGTTATCGTAGCGCACCTTTTTCCATCCGCTGACCAGGTCGTATTGGCCATTTTTGATCATGGAGTATAGCTCTGGTATCTCATCCGGGCTGTCCTGCAGGTCCGCATCCATAGTAATGATCACATCGCCCTTTGCGGCTTTGAAACCTTCATTGAGGGCTGCACTTTTGCCGTAATTGCGTTGAAATTTTATCCCTTTCACCGGGTAATTATTTGCAAGCTCCGTTACAACCTGCCAGCTGTTGTCTGTACTGCCGTCGTCGATCATGACGACTTCGTACCTATAGTGATGTTCACGGCATACTTTATCGATCCAGGAGACCAGCTCCGGCAAAGACTCGTCTTCGTTATACAGTGGAACAACTATGGAAATATCTGGTGACATAAAGGTATAAGCTAAAAAAGACTAGGGTTGAACAATTGGTTTCTTCCTGCTGGATACCAATGCCGCAATAAACCCGAAAATACTGTGTAAAACTATAGACTTGGCCAGGCTGA
>DATJDO010000077.1:0-4450 GCA_035497375.1 Chitinophagaceae bacterium
GGTTGCAAAATTGATAGAGAAGTACCCGTTTTTATCCTTCCATGCTTTGCGGTACTGCTCTACATCCACAAGGTCCCAGGCAGGGAAGGGCAGAGCGTCGAGGTCGGTGATTACGGGGCGTTTGCCCGTGTTGTGCAGGCCCTCGTTTGCTGCATAGACCATGCCTTTTACTTCGGCGGCTTGTTTGCCGCTGCCGACCGTGTCCAGCAATTCCAGAAGGGTATATTCCGCTTCCCCCAGCAACACATAGTCCAAACCGTTTTGGATGTAATCCGTATAGCGGTCTGTAGCATCGGATGAAGATACAATGGTCATGCAACCTTTGGCTTTCGCCATTTTGGCCATAGTCCATGCGGCCTCACGCATATTGGTCAGGCACATTTTGGTCAGGTAGTTGAACCCGTCATCGTAAAGTACGAATACATCCGGACGGAATGTTTCCAACGCTATGGCTACACTTTCCGGCCCGGAGGCAAACATTACGTCGTGCAGCGATACATCGTACCCATGGTCGCGCAGCAGTGCAGCGGCATAGATCGTTCCCAGGGGGGCGTAGGGTTGCATTTGTTCCCATTGCTTAGGATCAAAGTGCAGGAAATACGAGTGCGAAAACAAAACTCTCATAGGGTGTTTTCAAAGATATTGCATCAGGCGCAATAATTACAGGGGATTTGTTGTGCTATATTATATTTTGCTTTGTAAAATCTTCCGCTTATTTTCGTTAGGACTCGTCAGCGCACTTTTGCTGACCGCTTACTATGGAAAACAGTGCCGCTCCCCAACTGAAATCCCTTGAGGCCGAAGTATTAAAAACGTTAAGTTATTTCGATTACTTCAGCTTTCCCCTCGATCTGCAACAGCTCAGGTTTTACCTTGGTATTAAGGCCGATGAAGCTGCGGTGGCCACAATGCTGAAGGAGCTGGTAGCGGCAAAGCGGGTGCAGTGTTCCGGTGACCTGTACAGCCTGTCTTCAATTGAACCTTACGCGGAAAGCAGGCGGGCAGGCGAAGCCCGTTTGGCAGCGTTGCAGGGCAGGATCGACAAGTCCTGCGAAAGGATCAGGAGGTTCCCTTTTATTTTATTTGTCGGGCTGTCGGGGTCTATGTCCAAAGGGTATGCTCCGGAAGATGCCGATATCGATTTCTTCCTGGTTACCCAAAAGAACAGGTTGTGGATCTGTAAGATTGTGCTGCACCTGATGAAAACGCTAAGCAGGGTGAAAGGATCCCAGAAATGGTATTGCCTGAATTACTATATAGACGATACGGCCTTGCGCCTGGAGGAGCAAAACGAATTTACAGCCGTTGAACTGGCTTCTTTGAAACCCCTGATCGATGCGGGTAATTATTATGAACAATTTATAGCAGCGAACCGCAGCTGGCTGGAAACCTACCTCCCTAATTTTGAACTGCAGCGTAAGGAACGCACCTTCACCACGCGAAAGACCTGGTGGGGCAGTATGATCGCTTCCCTGAGTAGCGATACGCTCAATAAGTGGGTGATGAAACTGACAGACGGAGAATGGCGTAAGCGCAGGAAACGCAACAGTATCCCTGCCGAATACCGGAATGTGGTGATCAAAACCCGGGTAAATATTTCAAAAAGACATTACCGGAATTTTCAAAAAAAGATGCTGGACCACCAAAGCCAGGTTTGCGAAAACATGTAAAAGAAGAAGGAGTTGCCACTGGCAACTCCTTCTTCTTTTTTATTGCAATACAACCGGGAAGCTGACCGCAAGGTCTGTTTCGCCACCGGCAGTTTCCGGAGTGGTTCCGTTCTTGTTGGTCGGCAAGTGCATCAGGCTGATGTCGAACTTGCCACTGCCTGCGGGGCCGGCGGTCAGTTTGAAGTTCTGGTTCAGCGGTTTGCCGTTCATATCCTTGCTGCCGTCTGATACGCTTACAGAGCCTGCACCGCTGGCAGGTGTGGACAGGAACACAAACAAATGCTCGTCGCCTTTCTCTATGATCTCATTCGTAATGTCCTCTACAGGGTTAGCTTTTTCGTTTTGCACCGCAATAATGGCGTCGTAGGTAAGCCCTGGTTCCAGTTTGATGGTGTCGATCTGTACCTGCCCGGCCGTACTACTGGTAAAGCCATTCTCTACCTTGTAGACGAAAGTTTTCGAAAAACCCAGGCTCTGGTTGGATAGTTGCAGTTTTACGGTAGTGATCAGTTCCTGTTCATCCGGCACCGGAGGCTTCTCTCTTTTTGTACAAGCTGTAAATGCTGTGGTAAACAATACAGCGATCAATGCGGATTTTAAAACTTGCTTATTCATGTTTGTCGATTTTTTTAATGATTTAAATTTTGATAGTTAAACGGTACGCGCAGGCGTACCGCGATGTTGGTACCGGGCTGATCGATGAAATAACGAAATACATCCATGTAGTCGCGGTATTTTGTGTTCAGGATATTGTTCGCCACAACACTGCAAAACAAGGGCTGTCTGCGGCAAACGATTTGCAGGCCGGCTTCTGCCTGCAGCAGGAAATAGGCGGCAGGCGGCCGCGGGTGATCGACCTGGTCGAAATTGGCAGGAATGCGCGTTTGCTGCAGTACGTAGTCGGCATGCAGTTCCAGGTAGCATTCCTTCAATTGTTCACTGATGGCAAAGCTATATTTCGATCCTGCCGCAAAACGGTCGGAAGGCATCAGGATCAGCCAGTCTTTGCGTACCTGGTCTCTCGCCCGCAGCAAAGCGGCTTTGGCTTCAGATGAGAAGTGTTCATTCCAGTGATACGTCGCACTGATATCCGTACCATACAGCAAGGCATCGGTCTGTACATAATTGAAGGTTTTGTAATAACCCCTTATGGTCAGCACATCTGGCCCCGGAGTGAGATAGATAAAGTCCCGGATGTTTTGCCCGTAGAGCGCTACATCAAGCCTGAGCTTGTTTTCTATTTCATAGGTACTGCCAAGGTTCAGGCTGTAGGACTTTTCCGGCACCAGGTTTTTATTGCCCAGTTCTATCCGTGCCCCGCCCTGGTGCAGGCCTGCGCTGAACAGTTCAGGAGCCTGTGGCGCCCGCCATGCATTGGCCAGAGTAGCACTCCATTCCCAATGTTGGTTCAGCCTGTGCTTTACGGCCAATGTTGCAGAAGGGTTACTGTAATCAAACAGGTAACGGACATTCTGCAGGCGTACCCCTTCGGGGTTGTACAGTTCGAAGTGCTTATAATCGTAGCGGGCTCCGGCTTCAATAGTCCAGTTGTTCCGTACATAGCGCTCGATCAGGTAGGCCGCTGTTCCGAAACTGTAGTAGCTGGGAATAAATACCCGGTCTCCGGTCTTGAACGTATTGTGCTGATACTGGGCGTCTATGCCGGCCTGTCCTGTAATGTTGCCGATCTTTTTATGATCCAGGTTCAGGTTGACGCTGTGTGTATTCAGTGTCAGGTTCAGTTGTGGCTCGCCGTTCTCTACGCGCAGTACATCGTATTCCTGGCGGAAATTGCGCTGGAAAGCATAGGTGAGGTTCCAAACACCCCATTTGTTTTCCCGGTAGGCTTTTAGTTTGGCCAGATCATGCGTGACTTCCTGCCTGGGCCTGCCGATCTTATACGTAAATGGGGCCTGCACAAGGGGCAGAGGACTGTTAATGGCCCGTTCCAGGTCCTGCTGGTTGCCCGTATGGGAACCTGAGTATACGCCGAGTGTATTGCCGAAATGGCTGAAGAAGAATTCAGCACCCGAGTGTACGCCCCTGTAATTGGCAATGGCAGAGAAGTTACGTTCCTGCACACCGGAGTTAGCTACATAGATCCCACCGGGTATGCTGTAGTTTCCTCCTTGTTTTGCCGAAGCCTGTACGCGGAAGGAAAATTCCGGGTGGCGGGCAGAGCGGTGTTCAGCCATTACAGAAGCCACGCCCATCCTGTTGTTGCTGAATGCGGCCAGGTTCAGCTCTCCACCCCAACCGGCATCGGCCCGTATGGGCTCCGGTTCTGCCAGCAGCACACCGCCTATGGCGTCAGTGCCATAGCGTACGCCGGCTGCCCCTTTGAGTACGGTTATTTTACCGGCCACAAAGGGGTCTATATTCGGGGCGTGTTCGGAACCCCATTGCTGGTCTTCCTGCCGGATGCCATTATTCAGCATCAGAATCCTGTTGCTGTGCAGGCCGTGGATTACCGGTTTGGAAATCGTGGCCCCGTTGTTCAACGTGGTCACGCCGTTTACGTTCTTCAGCATTTCACTGATGGTTTTACCTGCATTTTGCTGCAGGGCGCTGTGGTCCAGCTGATCCTGGCTCTGCAACAGGCCCTGCTCTTTCCTGCTTTTTACCACGATCTGGTGCAGCACCTTGTCTGAATGCTGCAATTGCAACCGGTAAAGGCCGCTTTTGGTGATGGTCAGCGGCAGGGTGGTGTCTTCTGTTTCGTAACTGTGCAGGTGAATGGTGTAGCGGCCGGGGCAGAGTTGCTCCAGGGTGGCTATGCC
>DATJDO010000078.1:0-7660 GCA_035497375.1 Chitinophagaceae bacterium
GGCCTGGCCGATGCAGGTGGTGGAGACCTGGTCGTTACAGGCTGTGCCATCGATGCCTCCGGCGGGTATCCCTGCGGCAGCGATCTCAGCGCGTCTTTGGCAATTATCAAGTACGAACCTTTTGCAAGGAACGTTCAGTTCTTTAAAGATTACAACAAGACACCCTACATTTCTTCTTACGGCAACGATATCAAAGTAGGGACTTACGGTGGCAGCAACCGCTATTGTGTAGCCGCCAAGTACGACGATAAAGCCGTGTACCTGCAAACGGATGATAACGGTGTTGTGCAGCGCTATGTTCTGCATAATCCGGCAGATGCAGCAGAGGCCAGTGCCATGACGATGAATACTTCCGGTAATTTTCCCGTCTATTCAGGAACATCTCCTGCCGGCCTCTTCGTGGTGCGCGATAATTTCGATACAGACTGCGAGCCGGATATTGAGGTGCCTGTAGACGACCTGCCCCTCAATACCAGCGAGGCCGATCACAACAGCACTCCTGTAAGCGATTCAGCAGAGGTGCTGCTGGATTATTCATTGTCTTATACAGAAACTGATGTTTGCGGTGTCAACGATACCGGAGCCTTCAGGGCGCATGCAAGGTTAATTGCCCAGGGCGAAGCGCTAAGCAATGCCGGTGGCAGCAGCCTGTATCCTAATCCTGCTGTCGATGAAGCTACCCTGAGCCTGTCTGTTACTGCCCAGGAAGAGCAGGTAGAAGCCATTGTAACAGATATGACCGGCCGCACGGTACAGACCCTGTTTTCCGGTACCCTGAAAGCGGGCACCCATAAGCTGCAACTGCGTACCGATAAGCTGCCCAATGCAGTATATCATGTGAAAGTACGCATGGGCCAAACCACGAAAGTGCATAGCCTTTCCGTGCTGAAGTAAAAGTAACAACAAGCCCTTCGTGGCCTGAATGAAAAATCCCGGGATCGATGCAGCTCCCGGGATTTTCGTTTTGAATAGGCTTCAGAGAGCAGATGTGAAACTAGGGCTCGCTCTGTTCGCTAAAAAAATCAGATTGTACAACAGTAATTAAATATCGGAACCATCATTATGCTTTCCCGGTTTCCTTTGCTGGTGCCGGGAAGATATAGGCTGGAATAGCGGCCCTCTGCCGGTAGAAGATGATGGGCGGTAGCATGTGTACACCATTACAGGCACATTTATTACACTAAGCAGCACATATATGACATTTGTGCTGTTTTCTTTGTTTTCAGTAAAGACATTTATAGTGCTGATCAGCAAGGAATACCCGAACACCTTTAGAAAAAAGTAGGGCGTATGCTGCTTGCGTAAAAGAAGCCAAAATAAATTTATAAATTATGAAAACGCTTTTAACTATTCTTGCTCTTGTCATCTTTTCAATAACGTTAAATGCACAAACCTGGCAATGGTCGCAGAAGATTCAGGGTAGTGGGTCTCTGGAAGAGGTTATTGTAAAGGGGGTTGATATTGATCTATATAACAATACGTATGTTACTGGTTATTTTAATGGTTCAGTCACAGCGCCAAATGGTACCATTACCAGTAATACACGAGATGCGTTCATCGCTAAGTTTGGAGACAATGGAGCATTGCACTGGTTTATTAAAGGTGGCGGTGGCGGTGATGATGCCGGTAACGCAATAAGTGTGGAAACTTATGGGGAAGGGGCTCTTTATATTACTGGTTATGTAAGTTACAACGACAACTTGTGGAATGTAGTGTTTCAAGGGAATTCGGGGTCGTTAACGCTGCCCGCGGCAAGCGGCGGAACACCTTCAGTTCCTTTAATGAATTATGGTATTGGTGCCAAACAGATATACGTAGCGAAATATACCCTTTCAGGTGATCCTGTTTGGATCACTCCGGTATATTCTTATCTGGGTGACGTCTCTGCAATAAATAATGGTGCTGTTGAAGGGCAAGGACTTAGTCTTGTTGCTTCTTACCGACACACCAATGGTCAGTCGTTTGAGCGCAATGTGTATGTCTCGGGATTTTTTAGCGGGGGCTATGCTTCCTTCCCCAAATCTTCCGGATCAATTATTATTAATGGCGTTTTGAATTATGCAGACCCACACGGTTTCGTTGCTAAATTCAGTGGCAGCAACGGTAAAGCAGTCTGGGCAAAATCGATGTCTGACGGTACTCCAAACAGTATATCATTTGCAACAAGTATTTCTATGGATTTGGCTCCTACAAATATTAATGGAAGTGGTAGCGCAAGAGGAAATTTATATGTTACGGGCGACTATTCAATTTCGGCAGATGTATGTGGCGTCTCTTTCAGTACAGGAAGTGGATACGACCATGGCTTTATCGCCAGGCTAAGTCCTGCTACCGGCACCGCAGCCTGGGCCCAGGAGCTTAATGCTACAAATGGCAATATATCAGCACGTGATATTGTGGCTTATCCTGGCATGAATCAATATATCTATACAACCGGAGACTTTACAGGGACTTCAATAACCCTTAACGGAACCAATACTGCTGGATATGGAGATAGGGATGTTTATATTTATAAGATTGACAGAAATACAGCTGCCATCAGTGCTTCTAAAGTGGAAGGTGCTTTGCATGATCAATATTCCAATGCCATTACCATCGATAATAATGGAGATGTTTATACTGCAGGCACTTTTAATCAGACGATAAATCTTTCAGGCAATACTATGAACACTGTTAATCCAGGTGTCTTTGAAAACGATCACTATATGGCTAAGTATGACAATAGCCTCAACTTTGCATGTGGTACTAACTGGGAGGCAGATTTTCTACAAGGAACATCGTGGGGCAATACGGTTATTGATGCTGTTGATGTTTGTGCCAGCAAGATAGAGAACACAGCTTATTATGCCGGTATGTTTTTTAGCAATGAAACACCTGACTTCAATTCATCTTTGTCAGCAGTAAGCGATGCAAGCTATGTTGCCAAATGGCTGTGCTGTGATTGCCCACCACCGACTATAACTAGTATTGTAAGGCCTGGCATGGGTAGCTCGGCAACCATATATTTCAGTTATCCACCTTGTTCTAATTCCTTGTCCATGGCTTTTCAGCTTACTCATGCAGCTTATACTACTGGGGTAACAACCCAACCTGTTTTAAGAGGTACCCCGTCAATAACTGTCACCGGTTTGACTCCTTCAGTTCTATACGAGTGGTTGACTCAAAATTTTTGCGGCAATGCCTCACCATTGTCACATGCAAGGAGCACGCAGTCCAATGCGTTAAGCAGTGATGATAATTTACAGGTAAAAGTTTATCCTAATCCTGCAAATGATGCTATAACAGTTAGTAGTAATGCTTCTGGTCAATTGGAAATTTATAACATACTAGGGCAAAGAGTGAAAGCAATGAATGTTAACAGTGGTATTGATGTATCTATCAGTACTTTAGATTTAAGTAATGGGAGCTATGTTTTAAAATTCATAACAATAGAAAAAGAAACCATCACAGAAAAAATCGTTGTCAGTCATCTTCAATAACTCCGTTTTTTATATTATCAAATGAACGAAAGGAGTATCAGGCTGAAAACCTGATACTCCTTTCTTAAAATACACAAACTCTAAGCTGCACGGGATACTCTTCGGAGCATCCCGTGCAGCGAAATAAAAAAGAATCTCTGATCTGATCAACTGAAATAGCTAAACAAAAAATCCACTCAATTGAGTGGATTTTTTGTTTAGCGTGCTCGGGAGATTCTTTGAGTGATATTATTGGTATTTGGCAAACCTGCTACTTTGGATTGTATTGCCGGAAGTGACTTTGATCCAGTAATGTCCTTGTGCCAGGTTTGAAATGTCGATTGTCTCATCGAGTGTATAGTCCGATGCCACAACAGTTCTTTCCAGTACCAGTTGTCCCCCTGCGTTGTACACGGCGATATGGGCGCGGGGCTCTTGTACCTGGCATTTTAGGGTAACCGCTGTTTTTGCCGGATTGGGATACAATGCGGAAGGAGCAAGTTGGTATGGATTCAGGCTTGTCACAAAGCCCGTAAGCTTACGGATACTATGGTTATTTTCATCTGCAACGTACAGGTTACCAGATTTATCTTTTGCGATACCTTTTGGCCCATTTAGTTGTGCAACAGAGGTGGCGCCATCCATAAAGCCAGGGATTGTCCCTGCTATAGTGCTTACCGTGCCATCCTGGGTGATTTTTCGGATACGGTTATTGCCAAAATCAGAGACGAATAAATTGCCCAGATTATCCATAACAATACCATGAGGCTGAAAAAATTTAGCTGCTGTGCCTTTGCCGTCGGCATAGCCAGGAACGCTGCCGGCAAAGGTACTCACCATACCACCGCTTATTTTGCGGATGACGGCATTTTCCATATCAGAGATATACACATCTCCTGAAGGCGAGACTGCCATACAATTTGGGGTGTGAAATTGAGCCGTTGCAGCAGGACCGTCTGTGTAACCATGAATAGCTGTTCCTGCGATTGTCGTCACCACGCCTGCAGGTGTTATTTTGCGTACACGTTGGTTATTGCAATCTCCTACATAGACGTTGCCGGCAGCATCTACGCCTACGGCAGAAGGATAATTAAAACTGGCAAACGCTCCGGTGCCGTCTGCAAAGTCGGGAATACCGGAGCCTGCCAGCGTACTGACAATACCTGCGGGTGTTATTTTACGGATGAGATTGTTTTTTGCATCGCCCACATACATATTGCCTGAAGCATCGATGGCCAGCCCCCATGGTTCGTTAAACTGAGCTGTTGCAACCGGGCCATCCATATAACCCAGGGTTCCGGTGCCTGCATAGGTACTGACAACACCCGCAGGTGTTATTTTACGGATGACATGATTGAGCAAATCACCGACATAGATATTTCCGGATGCATCTACTGCTACACCATTAGGATGTTTAAATTGTGCAGTGCTGCCTGTGCCTTCAACATAGCCCGGCAACCCTTTACCTGCAATAGTACTTACTTGTGCTGATGCTTGCATACAAGCAACGATCGAGATATAGAGTAATATTTTTTTCATGACTTAAAAGTACTAACGATCATCATGCACCTCGGCAAAATTCCTCTGTGCGGTCGTTTTATTTCACGAACGGTTGGCAGCAGACCGCCGGCTTACCGATACCATACAAGTGGACAGGATAGACCTGCAGGTCTCCGCAGGTGAAGGTCAGGTAATTTGCGAGGGCGAAAAAGTGATACTGAAGGCCATCCCGGACAGTGCGATCTAAATGGTCAACCGGCGCACTTAACCGGTCCTGTTTTGGGGAGGGTTACAGCAGGCAGGCTTTGAAGGGCATCCCAGACAATCAATTAAAAAGAATCTGCGATCCGGGAAACCGAAAGGGCTACAAACAAAAAATCCACTCGATTGAGTGGATTTTTTTGTACCATGTACGGGAGTCGAACCCGTCATTCCTCCGTGAAAGGGAGGCGTCTTAACCGATTGACCAACACGGCGTTTCCCTGTTTGGGAGTGCAAAGATAAGCAGGATTTTATTTCTGCCAAATTTTCTTTGAATTATTTTTTACAAAGCAACCATTGCCTTGATGATACCCAGGAAATCGTCAGCAACCAACGAAGCTCCGCCGATCAGTCCGCCGTCTACATCCGCTCCTGCAAAGAGTTCTGCCGCGTTGGACGCCTTGCAGCTGCCACCATACAGGATGCTTGTTTGATCCGCTACCTGCGCACCGTATTGTGCTGCCAGTACACTGCGGATGTGTGCGTGCATGTCTTGTGCCTGTTGTGCCGAAGCCGTACGGCCGGTACCGATGGCCCAGATGGGTTCATACGCAATCGTGATGTTGCTCATGGCCTGCGCGTCCAGGTGGAACAGGCTTTCTTTCAATTGGTTTTCCACAAAAGCGTTCTGCGTATCCGCATCACGTACTTCCAGTGCTTCACCGCAGCAGAAGATCACTTTCAGGCCTTCCGCCAAAGCTGCATTTACCTTTGCTGTCAGCAGCGCATTGTCTTCGTGGTTGTACTGGCGCCTTTCAGAGTGGCCTACCAGGGTAAAACGTACACCTGCATCTTTCAACATAGGGGCTGAAATTTCGCCTGTATAAGCGCCGGATTTCTCGTGGTGGCAGTTCTGTGCCGCTACCGATACAAAGGCCGTGTATTGCGTCTGGCTAACCGTTTGGGCCAGGTGCAGGTAGGGGGCAGCAAATACTACTTGTTTGTCTTCGCTGAGGGCCGGCAGTTTGTCCAGTACCGCGCTCACCAGGGCTGCGCCTTCAGAGAGCGTCAGGTTCATTTTCCAGTTGCCGGCTACTATTTTTTTACGCATTGAATATTGTTTTTAGAGTAGAGAGATTGAATTGATTGGTGTCCGTAAAAGAGGACAAAAATTATGCCCTGTTGTTGAAGAGGTGGCGGTACAGACCCTGTTCTGCAGCATTGAGTTGTTTGCCCCGGCGTTCCATCATGCGGCCCGCTGTCTCCATCGCTTTGTCAAACGCATAGACTGCCGTATCACCCGCTGCACCCCAGCTGAAAGAAGGGATAAATTTTTCAGGAAAACTGCTGCCGAATACATTGGCACTTACGCCGACTACTGTGCCCGTATTGAACATCGTATTGATACCGCATTTGGAGTGGTCGCCCATCATCAGGCCGCAAAATTGCAGGCCCGTACTGACGAGCTTTTGCTGGTCTTCGTCCCAGACCTTTACGATGTCATAATTGTTCTTCAGGTTACTGCAATTGGTGTCGGCGCCCAGGTTGCACCATTCGCCGATCACGGCGTTGCCGAGGAAGCCGTCATGCCCCTTGTTGCTGTTGGCAAAAAAGACCGTATTGCTCACCTCGCCACCTACCTTGCAGCCCTCGCCGATGGTCGTAGCGCCATATACTTTTGCACCCATTTTCAGCACGCTGTGGGCACCCATTGCAATGGGCCCGCGCAGCAAGCAGCCTTCCATAATTTCTGCATCTGCACCGATATATACTGGGCCTTTGGACGCATTGATAATGCAGGGTCCGACCACAGCACCCACTTCGATAAAGATATTTTCCGGGTTGATGGCGGTGACAAAAGAGGGGAGTGGCTGGCTTGTCCGGCCTGTGGTCAGTAGTGTGAAGTCTGCTTTGATTGCCTGTTCATTCTTCATGAAAATATCCCAGGTCCGCTGCAGTCGGTCTGTCTTTTCGCTGAAAGGTACCGTTTGCAAGGCTGCTGCTTTTTCTGCCATATTCCCGAATGAGACCCTGCTGTCTGCCGGAAATTTTGCGGCCAGTAAGCAACCGTCAGCTTCCAGTTTTTCCCCTTCCTGTAAGTGTGCTATAGCCTGCACCAGGGCAGCAGTAGCAAATACAGATCCGTCGATTGCCGTCACTGCGCCTTCCTTTGGCGCAGCGTATACCGCCTGCATATAGTCGGGGCACAGGCTGCTCGTAGACTGTTGCAGCAGCAGTTCCCAGCGCTCCCGCATCGTCAGGATACCGCAACGGATATCAGCCACGGGCCGGGTGTGGGTAAAGGGCAGTAGTTGCCTGCGTACGGGTGAATCGAATAGAGTATGGTTCATGTGCTATAAAAAAATCCCAACGAAAGTCGGGATTTCCTTTTGTAATAAAAATCTTGAAACGGGTTATGCTTTTTTCGCGTAACGGTTTTTGAATTTCTCGATACGGCCCGCAGTATCCACGAACATTGATTTGCCGGTGTAGAAAGGGTG
>DATJDO010000079.1:0-5138 GCA_035497375.1 Chitinophagaceae bacterium
CTTTGTAAGTAAGACCTCTCCCAGGCTCATTATGATCTTTAAAAAGTAAAGATGGCTGCCGGAATTATCAACGAGCTTCTGAAGTACGACTATAAGGTATGGTACCATGTGAACGTATTGTGGCAAAATGGACTGATGGACCTGGTGGCCCCGGTGCTGCGGGAGCCTAAAACCTGGATACCCCTTTACCTGTTCCTGGCGATATTTTTTCCGTATAAGTACAAGAAGAAAGGGCTGTACTGGTGCCTGGCCTTTATCATCACCTTTGCGCTTAGCGATTATACCAGCGCCTCCATCATCAAGCCCCTGGTACAAAGGGTGCGGCCTTGCAATGATGCAGGCTTGCGGCATACCATACACCTTATTGTGGACTGCGGCAGCGGTTACAGTTTCCCGTCTACCCATGCCACCAACCATTTTGCACTCGCTTTTTTCATGATCATGAGCCTTCGGCGCCACTATAAATGGGTATGGCTGCCAGCCATCCTGTGGGCTTTCCTGGTTGCTTATGCCCAGGTCTACGTAGGAGTGCATTACCCCCTGGATGTGAGCTGCGGGGCGCTGCTGGGCATCATTATCGGCTCTTTTACCGGCAGGTTTTTCCGGGAAAAGGTCGGCCTGGCCAAAAAATAGCAGTCTTTCAGATTCCGGTTAAAAATAATTTGTCAGATCGGTACGATCTACGTACCTTTGCAGCAGATTAATTGAAGGGGACACACCAGGTGTCCCCTTCTTTTGTACTTGTCGTTATGGAATTGATACAAAAAATAGAAGAAATGCTCACACCTGTACTGGAAGGTACTGATATCTTCGTGGTGAGCATTAAAGTAAAACCAACCAACAACATCAAGATTTTCCTGGATGCTGATGATGGCTTTGACGTGTCAAAAAGCAGTAAAGTAAATAAACGTCTGCGTAAGACTATTGATGAAGAAGGCCTGTTTCCCGAAGGGGACTACAGCCTTGAAGTGAGCAGCCCGGGTATTGATGAACCGCTGCGTTTCCAGAGGCAATACCTGAAGAACATAGGCCGTAATATCGAGATCACACCGAATGAAGGCGCTGCCATTACCGGTAAACTGACAGAAGTAAGCGACGAGCAGGTAACGGTAGAAATTCCCGCCGCTGCCAAAAAGAAAGAGGCCGTCCCTACAAGTGTGGCCATACCCTTTGAACAGATCAAACAAGCAATTATTCAGATATCCTTTTAAACATTAAATAGTACCCTTTAAAAAAATGATCAATCATGTCTAGTATCAATCTCATCGAATCGTTTCAGGAATTTAAAGAAGCGGAAAATATTGACCGCCCGACCCTGATGAAGGTTTTGGAAGATGTATTCAAAACTTTACTGCGTAAGAAATATGGCAGCGACGAAAACTTTGATGTTATCGTAAACGACCAAACCGGTGACCTGGAGATTTTCCGCCGCAGGATAATTGTGGAAGATGGATTTTCAGAGGATGATAACGCCGAGATCGAGTATTCCGAAGCGATCAAAATCGAGCCGGATTACAGTGTAGGTGAGGAAGTGTACCAGGAGATGGACGTACTGGATTTTGGTCGCAGGGCCATCCTGGCCGCCAAACAGACATTGGCAGCGCGTATCGGCGACCTGAAAAAGACCAGCCTGATGAAAAAGTATGCTGACCGTATTGGTCAGATTATCAGCGGTGAAGTGTACCAGATCTGGAAAAAAGAGCTGCTGTTGCTGGACGAAGACGGAAATGAACTGATATTGCCCAAAACAGAACAAATCCCTGCAGATTTTTTCAAAAAAGGAGAAAGCATCCGTGCGGTAGTGAAAAAAGTGGAGATGCGCGCGAATAATCCCGTCATCATCCTGAGCCGTACACACGAATCTTTCCTGGAGAAACTGCTGGAAATAGAGGTGCCCGAGATATTGGATGGACTGATTACCGTTAAGAAAGTAGTACGTGAGCCGGGAGAAAGAGCCAAAGTGGCTGTAGAAAGCTTCGATGACCGTATTGACCCTGTAGGCGCCTGCGTAGGAATGAAAGGTAGCCGTATCCACGGTATTGTGCGTGAGCTTAAGAATGAGAATATCGATGTGATCAATTTTACCAATAACATCAACCTCATGATCCAGCGTGTATTGACACCGGCGCGTATCAACCGCATGGATGTCAATAACGAAAAGAAACACGCAGATGTGTTCCTGGAGCCAGACCAGGTTTCGCTGGCTATCGGCAAAAGAGGGGTAAACATCAAGCTGGCACAGGATATTACTGGCTATACCATTGATGTGTACAGGGATGTGGTAGAAGAAGAAGTTGGAGAATTTGATATCGACCTCGAAGAATTCAGCGATGAGATCGATGAGTGGGTAATCGACGAATTTAAGAAAGTAGGGTATGATACAGCCCTGAGCATTCTGTCTCCGAGTGTGGAAGAGTTGGCCCGCAGGACCGATCTGGAAGAAGAAACGATTCGCGATGTACAACGCATCCTCAGGGAAGAATTTGACAGGGAAGAAGAATAGCATAAATTTAATAGGGGTTTACACGCAAGTGTAATCCCCGCAATTGACGTAAAAAGCGTACGTTTGTACACTTGTTTAAGGCTTATAGAATAAAACAAGACCATATTATTGACCAAAGAACGAATGGCTACAGAAAATACAACACCAAGATTGCTCGCCGCTGCCAAAGAATTTAATATCGGCAAGGAGACTCTGATTGAGTTTCTCACCAATAAAAATTTCGAGGTAAACGCAAGTAATCCCAATACCAAGCTCACTGAGGAGATGTATTTCGCGCTTCAGGCAGAGTTTGCGAAAGACAAACTCGTCAAGAAGAAAAGCGATGAGATTGCCCTCCCTAAGGGGCAAAGTGCCGACGCACGCAAAAAAATTGCGGAGCAGGTGGATACTGCTGCCCCTAAAGCAGTAAAAACGGAGCCTGTAGCAGAGGCCCCTGTAGCCAAAGAGAACGAATCAAAAACGACAATCGAGGCTCCCAAAGTGGGTATCAAAGTGGTCGGTAAGCTGGAAGAAAAGCCCGCAACCGAGAAGGTAGAAAAAGTAGCAGCCAAAAAAGCCACCCCAGCTGAAGAGCCGCAGGAGGCCGTTCCTGAAGTGCCGGTGGAAAGTCCGAAAGAAGAAGCCGAACACATTGGTGTCAAAGCCCAGAAAGTAGATGGCCCGAACATCCTCGGAAAAATCAACCTCGATGATCTGAACCAATCTACAAGGCCAAAAAAATCTGCGAAGAAGAAAGATGAGGAAGAAGCAGAAAAGCCTGTAGCGAAAAAAGCAATCAAAGAGAAAGCACCCGAAGAAGAAAAAGAAGAGGCCGCACCGAAGAAGAAAGCACCGAAGCCAGTAGTTGAGGAAACTACGACGGAAACCCCTGTACCAGTACAGGAAACTCCGAAGGAGACTCCGGAAGTTAAGCCTGCTGCAGCTACGACGCCAACGCCTCCCACAGAAAATGAAGAAAATCGCCAGGAGCATATCGAAATGAAAGCTCCTAAGCTGGAAGGGCCAAAAATTATAGGCAAAATAGAATTGCCGCTGAATACAGGAAGCGATAGCCGGGATAGCCGTGAAAAACGCAACCGGAAACGCATACCTGTTCAGAAAAAACCCGAAACCTTCCGTCCCGACCAGCGCGGGCAGGCAGGAGGCGGACAGGGCACAGGTCGTCCGCAAACAGGTACACCGGGTGCCCCCCGCCAGTCCGGTACCGGGCCTATGGGCAATAATCGCCCACAGGGTACAGGTTATGGCAACCGTCAGAACAACGATAGGAGAGGACCGGGCGGCGGCACAGGTGGCGGCAGGTTCCAGCCACAGCAACCGCAGGAGATCGACGCAAAACAGATCCAGAAAAAAATACACGAGACCCAGAATAAACTGGCCGGCGGTGCCGGACGGGGTAATAATAAAGCTCAGAAAGCCAAATACCGCAGGGATAAGCGTGAGATGATGGCAGAGAAGCGCGCGGCTGCAGAACATGAAGACGGACAAGTAATCAAAGTGACCGAATTTATCTCTGTGAGCGAGTTTGCCAATATCCTTGATGTTCCGTTTACCGACGTCATCAGCAAATGTATGAGCCTGGGCATCATGGTGTCTATCAATCAGCGTCTGGATGCTGAGATCATAGAACTCGTTGCCAACGAATACAACTATGCCGTAGAATTCATCAACCTCGATCAGAACGAAGAAGAAGAGGAAGAAGAAGTTGATGCACCGGAAGATCAGATAGAGCGTGCTCCTATTGTGACCATTATGGGTCACGTAGACCACGGTAAAACATCTTTGCTGGACCATATCCGCGAAGCCAATGTAGTAGCCGGAGAGGCAGGTGGTATCACCCAGCATATCGGTGCATACCAGGTAAAGACAAAGACCGGCAAGCGTATCACCTTCCTGGATACTCCGGGTCACGAGGCCTTTACGGCCATGCGTGCCCGCGGTGCTAAAGTAGCTGACGTAGCGGTAATTGTGGTGGCTGCAGACGATGCCATCATGCCGCAGACCAGGGAGGCTATATCGCATGCGCAGGCAGCCAACCTTCCTATGATTTTCGCCATCAATAAGATGGATAAAGAAGGTGCTAACCCCGAAAAAATTAAAGAACAACTGGCGGGTATGAATATCCTGGTCGAAGACTGGGGTGGTAAATTCCAGAGCCAGGAGATATCGGCTAAAAAAGGTACCAATATTGACCTGCTGCTTGAAAAGATCGGACTGGAGTCAGAATTGCTGGACCTGAAAGCCAACCCGGACAAATATGCTACCGGTAGTGTGATTGAGGCTTCTCTGGATAAAGGCCGCGGCTATGTATCTACGGTACTGGTACAAAACGGTACCCTGAACCAGGGCGAAATGATCCTTTGCGGTCAGTACTATGGTAAGATCAAAGCGATGTTCAACGAACGCGGACAGCGTGTTGAAAAAGCCGGACCTTCTACCCCTGTACAGATCCTGGGTCTGAATGGTGCTCCGCAGGCAGGTGAGAAATTCAAACAATACGACGACGAAAACGAAGCCAAGAATATTGCAACCCACCGCGCACAGATCTTGCGTGAGCAAGGTATCCGTGCACGCAAACACATTACCCTCGACGAGATCGGACGCCGTTTGGCTCTGGGTAACTTTAAAGAACTGG
>DATJDO010000080.1:0-4957 GCA_035497375.1 Chitinophagaceae bacterium
GGCAATCAAAAGCGCAGCTGCAAAAGCGCAACTAAAAGATTACGAGATCAGGACTTACCCCGAACGTGTGGACAAGCTCAAAACACTGATGAAACGCTTCAGGGGCGGCAATGTGTCTCTTGAGGAATCTGTAGCCAAAGAGATACTGAAACAAGTGAGCAGTGGCAACAAAGAACTACAGCAGATCAGGGACCTGAAAGCAATGAACGGTCGTACCATGATGCTCATGCCGTTTGAAATCAACATGCAATAACAAAAAAAGGAAAGTACGATAGATAAGCCCGGGCAAAGCTCCGGGCTTATCTATTTTATTAATTGTAACGGAATGGCTAATTTGTGCAGGATTAATAGAAGCACATGGCCTGCCCTTAATCTCTCCGGGGATGGGGCATTCGTAACAAGCTTCTCACTATGGTCCGCAGTATGCTGACTATAAAGTAATACGCATCTGTGATGTAAAACGCTTTTTCTTATGAACTGGATTGAGCATCCTGTACGATTGGAAGGGTCTGTGGTAGAGCTGCTGCCACTAGACAAGTCGCACTTTACGCCGCTGGAGCAGTTGGCAAAAGATGCACGCATCTGGGAGTATTATTCAGTAGACCCCAGCAAGAGTTGCACGTTTCTTGAAGTGTTCGATGGCGCTTTCAAAGAGCGTGATAAAAAGACCCAATACCCATTTGTGATCCGTCACAAAGATTCGGGAAGGATTATCGGCAGCACACGCTTTACAGAGATCCAGGCGCAGCACCGAAGGTTGGAAATAGGCTGGACCTGGCTGAGCCCGGAATACTGGGCAACGGGCATCAACCTCGAATGCAAGCTATTGTTGCTGACCTATTGCTTCGAAGAATTGGGCACATACAGGGTACAACTACGTACCGATGTGCTGAACCTTCGCTCCAGGAAAGCCATTGAAAAAATCGGCGCGCAATATGAAGGGGTATTTAGAAATGATATGGTGCGCGAAAACGGCACCAAAAGAGACTCGGTATATTACAGCATTATCGATGCGGAGTGGGAACAGGTGAAAGCTCAGCTTACCCGCTTATGTCAGGAAAAAATCCGCTAAAGGCTGAAATGGAGCAATTGGGTCTGCAATACAGAAGGGGCACATTTGATGATATTCCCGCGCTACAAGAGCTGGGGCTCCTTGCGTATGGCCAATTCAAAGGTGAATTGAGCGCTGTACATTGGGAGGAATTGCGGGCTAATCTTAGTTCGGAAACACTGTACCCTGCCTTGCTGGCTCTCGGCGGCAGTTTTGTATGTGCTGTTCAGGACAAGCTCATAGGTATGGCCTTTCTTGTGCCTTCCGGAAACCCTAATGATATCTACCCGGAAGACTGGAGTTATATCAGGTTGGTCGGCGTGCATCCCGGTTTTGCAGGGTTGGGCATCGGTCGAGCGCTGACCCTGCAGTGTATCGAAGCGGCCTGGCTGAAAGGGGAGCGTATTGTCGGTTTACACACTTCAGAAATGATGCCTGCGGCAAGGCATATTTACGAAAGTCTTGGTTTTTTAAAAGTCAAAGAGCTTTCTTCCCGCTTCGGGAAACGGTATTGGCTGTACCAGCTGCCTGTAAAAAGTCAGCCGTAAAAAACTTTTTTGAAAAAAATTTGGAGAATAAAAATCAGCGCTTATCTTTGCACTCCCAAAGCGCTTGAAACACAGCAGTACGGCGGGAAAAGATCTTACAATTGGAAGCATAGCTCAGCTGGTTCAGAGCATCTGCCTTACAAGCAGAGGGTCCGCGGTTCGAATCCGTGTGCTTCCACACTATACCGTACTCACAGAGTACGGTTTTTTTATGCTCATTTTTAAAAAGTACTGACATGGAACAATTGAAAGCGCTGATACAGGCAGCATACAGCAACCGTGAATTGCTGAAAGAAAACCGCTATGAAGAAGCCGTACACGATACCATCAACCTGGTTGATAAAGGTGAACTGCGCGTAGCCGAACAACTGGAAAGTGGCGAATGGCAGGTAAACCAGTGGGTGAAGGAAGCGATCCTGTTATACTTCGGAGTGCAAAAGATGCAGACCTGGGAGAGCGGTCCTATGGAGTTTTATGACAAAATGCTGCTGAAAAAGAATTACGAGGCTTTGGGCGTACGCGCTGTGCCGCATGCAGTGGCGCGCTATGGCTCATTCCTGGCCAGGGGTGTGGTGTTGATGCCTTCTTATGTCAACATCGGCGCTTATGTGGGAGAAGGAACTATGGTCGATACATGGGCTACCGTAGGCTCCTGCGCACAGATCGGCAAGCATGTGCATCTGAGTGGTGGAGTAGGGATTGGCGGAGTATTGGAGCCTTTGCAGGCAGCGCCCGTCATTATAGAGGACGGTTGCTTTATCGGTTCCCGCTGTATCGTTGTAGAAGGCGTACATGTAGAGAAGGAAGCTGTATTGGGCGCTAATGTGGTATTGACCCAATCGACAAAAATTATAGATGTGTCCGGAGCCGAACCAGTCGAATACAAAGGACGTGTGCCGGCGAGAAGTGTTGTGATTCCGGGCTCGTACCAGAAAGATTTTCCCGCAGGTAAATACCATGTTAACTGCGCCCTGATCATCGGACAGCGTAAAGCCTCTACTGATCTGAAAACCAGCCTTAACGATGCGCTAAGAGATTTTAACCTGTCTGTTTAAGAAACGTCATGTTTCCGAAATAACAATGCCTTTGACTTGAGTCAAAGGCATTTCTTTTTTTGCGGAGCATCATCTGTTGCAAATCAGAAAAATCCATAGAGGTCTTTTTCCTTTTTAGCCTCCGCTATTTTAGCTTTTTTATTGGCATAGTCGCATTCCATACACACCTTGGCCCGCCATAGGTTGGCTTTCCTGAATGCCTCTTTGGGCTTGTTCGTGTTGCATTTTTTACAAACCAGGAAATCCGGTTCCGGACCACTTTCTTTAGACAGTGGAGTCAGGGTGATCTGGTGCGATTTTTTCATAAACCTGTTTTGCTTTTGAGAAGGTAAATATACATGAATATTTGTGGTGTATTTCAAAGATGTTTTCTACATTTTATCCACTTTTTTGTGTTTTAACTTTATACTTGCGTTTGTAATTTCACCATCATGACTCCTGAAAATTTACCACGCAAGTATGCTGCCGCAGAGCTGAATATATTTACCACAATGAGTGCCCTGGCGCAACAGCATAATGCCATCAATTTGTCGCAGGGTTTTCCGGATTTTGCTATCGACGAAGCGTTGCCACAGTTGTTGTATGAGGCCAGCAGCCAGGGCTTCAACCAGTATGCACCAATGGCAGGCCTGCCTGAGCTGCGCGCTGCCATTGCTGCAGATATCCTGCGCAGGCATGGGGTGCCGGTCGATGCAGGTGACGAGATTACCATTACACCCGGTGCAACTTATGGCATTTATACGGCCTTGTCCGCCATACTCCGTCCCGGCGATGAAGTGATCGTACTGGAACCCTGTTATGACTCCTACAAGCCGAATATAGAGATGCACGGAGCCAGGCCGGTGGGTGTAAGCTTACTGCCGGAAACATTCCGGCCGGACTGGCAGCGCATCAAAGATGCCATAGGTGAGCAAACCCGGGCTATTATTGTCAATACACCCCACAACCCATCAGGTGTTGTTTGGAGCAAGGAAGACTGGGATCAGCTGGCTGCACTGACAACCGGCCGCAACCTGTACATCATATCCGATGAAGTATATGATCAACTGGTGTTTGACGGGAAGCGGCATACCAGTGTACTGCATTACCCGGAGCTGCGCAACCGTGCTTTTGCCCTTTTTTCTTTTGGAAAAAGCCTGCACAATACCGGTTGGAAAATAGGGTATTCTATTGCTCCGCCGCATCTTACCAGGGCATTCAGGAGTATCCACCAGTTTTTAAGTTTCAGCGTGCATACGCCTGCACAATACGCCCTGGCCAATTTCCTGGCCCGGCCTGCTTCAGTCACCGCAAGTGCGCTGTTGCAACAGAAACGGGATTATTTCCTGGAATTGATGAAACAAACACCTTTCCGCCTGCTCGCCCCTTCTGCAGGCAGTTATTTCCAGTTGGCATCGTATGGTCATATAAGTGATCTCCCCGATACGGAATATGCCGTGATGCTGACCAGGGAATATGGTGTAGCTACCATTCCTGTCAGCGTTTTTTACGGGGACAGGAATGATGATAAAATACTAAGGTTCTGCTTCGCAAAAAAAGAAGAGACTTTGCTCCATGCTGCAGAACGTTTGTCTGCGATCAGGTAAAAAGAAGAGGCCCGTTTGCTGCAAACGGGCCTCTGAAAAAAGTAAGCGGAGAGTATTAATCTTCTATTGAATTAAAGAAAGGTTTCATTTCCAGATCCAAAGTAGAGCGGAGCGAATCTATAGCATCTATGGCAACTTTCACATCCTGGAGTTGGGTATAAAGCGCCTTATCCAGCGTCGGGGTCAGTACGTCCAGGGCTTTGTTGGCCTGTGTCAGGCGTTCTGAAAATTTAGAGTCCAGGCCGCTGTTCTTCTCCTTCACTACATACTTCAGGCCATATCCGGAATCCTTGCCGTAAGTGCTGTAATAGACATTTTTCACTCCGGTCATGGCCATCTTTACATCGTCCAGTGAAACATTGGAATAAGGAGATTCTGTGCGGGTAGAATCCATGAAACTATAAGGGCGGCCGAGATCGTTCTTGACCAGGCGATCGCATGCTTTAAGCATACCATCCGCCATAGCGACAAACAAGGCCCTTTTGCTTTTGTATTTTGTGCTGGTTGTTCCGGCAAAGAAAATATCGTCATGGAAAGAATTGGTCCATGAGGAGTAGACATCCTGCAGGCTTTTCTGGATATTTTTAGCCAGGCTGGACATGTATTTTTTCTCCCGTGTCGTCAGTGTTTCTGCTTTACGGTTTCCGTCTTTGCCAAAAAGGATATACTCTATGCAGTGCATGCTCTTCTGATCGTCGGGCAGCTTTTCAATATCGG
>DATJDO010000081.1:0-1886 GCA_035497375.1 Chitinophagaceae bacterium
AGCAAAAATGTAATGATGTATTTCATACCTTAATAAAAATCACTTTGTAAGCTTGGTCAGACTTGTAATCGAGCGGTAAGTTTAACAATCATAAAGATATAGGTAAAGAAAAGGGGTGAAGCAGGAGAAAATCGGGATAAACGTTTACTGCAAGCGGTTTTAAGATAACCGAAACAAAAAACATAAGGTATAAATACCAAAAAGCCCATGGTCGAAACCATGGGCTTTTTGGGTGTTTTTTGTCGTTATTTATTTTCCAATCTGTTCCTGCCAGGCAAGGGCACCGCCGGTTACATTGTTTACATGCTGAAATCCGGCCTGTTCCAGGATCATACAGGCTTGCATGCTTCTTTTACCGGAACGGCAGTATACATAGACCTCCCGGTCTTTCAGATCTTCGATGTCTTCGAGCTGAAAGGACATGATCCTGCCCAAAGGAAACAACAAACCGCCAAAATTAAATTCGGCATGCTCGTCAGGCTCTCTTACATCTAGCAGTGCAATATCGCTGTTGCTGTCCATTAATTGTTTCAGTTCGGTTACGGAGATGTCCTTCATGTGTTTTTTATTGTTTGATGAATTTCTGAGCCGGGTATTGCCTGTCTTCTGCCTGGAACTCTATGGTGTAGGTGCCTGCCGGAAGCGCTTGCACATCAATATGCGGATCGTCTGCAAATATAGTGCCGTTTGTTACATTTATACCGAGGATGTTTTTGATGCTGAAGCTTAGTGCATTGACAGAGCCGGGATAAGTAATTTTCAGGATATCGTGGGCCGGGTTGGGGTAAAGCGCCGGTTGTTGCTCCATGGACGATACTGCCACAACATGAGTACTTTTGACGGCTTGGCCCAGCAAGGGGCGCATCATCAGTGCGCCACTGACCAGGGAGGGGCTCCATACATTCAGCACATTGTAATAAGCATGGTTACTTGCAGTACGGTTTCTGTCCAGGCCTATATAGAGGCTATCGCTGCCGCTCAGCGCCGGTTGGGTGGTGCCAATATAGAAAGTGCCCGACGGCATGGGTACAGGCCGGTCGAATGCGTAAATCCAGAAGTGGTTGACCGTGTCTACATAACCGGGTTGCTGATTTTCGATCTGGTAGATGATATTATCCGAGGATGAGGAACCGTAGGCAATATTTTTATACACGACGATAGAAAAATACTTGAAGGTAGCCATGGGGACTTGCCTGCCGAAATAGATGGCCAGGCCGCGCAGTGTATCCGGCTGGTTCAGGTGGTGTTCTATTGCTATTTTTCCGGGAAGGGTGGGAAAAAGGTTGAGGTAGTAGCTCATCTCTGCGCTGCCATCATCGTAGGCCAGGTAATTGTCAAATACCTGTTGCCCCACTACGGTGTCATTGCCTTTATAAGCGTCTGCTGCCGGGGATTCAAGATAATATTTGTTTTCAAAAACCACTTTTTCATAGGTACCTGCCGAGGGTGTCGTGCTATAAGTACCAAAGGTGACATCTGAATTGGCATAAGCGCCGACACTCCTGTTGACATCAGCGCCTGAGCCCAGGGAAGTGCCTGAACCTGCCTGATTGGCTTCGTAGCCAAAGCGTGCTATATTCTGGGTAGTAGAAAAGTTATTCCTGATGTTGGTGTTGAAATTTGTTGCCCGTTCTGCCGATGCTGCAGCGAGGTACTGCCGGTAAGGCATAGAGGTATAATCCTTCAGTATGGAAGCAGGCGTAAGGGTATAGGCCACATCGTTTACTGCAGTGTCAAACTGGTTTCTTCCGGTATTGATGCGGATGTAGTCTATGTTCCATACATCGTCATTGATGCCTATGGATGCTTTATTGACAAAACGGAACTGGAAGCCGCTGTGCAGAAAAGCCGTATCCCTGATAGGGACCATCACCTGTTTGAAATTT
>DATJDO010000082.1:0-4021 GCA_035497375.1 Chitinophagaceae bacterium
GGAACGTAAAGGTATACTGGGCTATACGGACCGTACGGTAAACTACAGCGAATGTGACGGAGGTATTGTACTGATGCTTAAAGCACAAAATCCGTCGGAAGTCCTGGAGGGCATTCATAAGGCGGTAGAAGACCTGAATCAGAATATACTTCCCGAAGGCGTTTCGATACGCCCCTACCTGGATCGCAGCAAGCTGGTCCGGACCACATTAAATACTGTATCCCATACTTTGCTGGAAGGCATGAGCCTGGTCATTATTGTGCTGATTGTTTTTCTGGGCAACTGGCGGGGAGCCCTGATTGTCGCAATTACCATACCGCTGGCTTTGCTGATCGCTTTTATACTGATGCATTTCACCAACATTCCCGCCAATCTGCTTTCATTGGGCGCTGTAGACTTTGGTATCATTGTCGATGGTGCGATCGTGATGATGGAAACGATTTTGAAAAAAAGGGAAAGCAATCCCACGGAGGAACTAAGCGAATCGTCGGTGGGATCGAGAGCACTATCGGTCGCGAAGCCTATATTGTTCTCCACCATTATCATCATCACAGCTTACCTGCCTTTGTTCTCCTTTGAGCGCGTGGAGAAGAAACTGTTCACTCCTATGGCCTTTACCGTAGGCTATGCCTTGCTGGGTGCACTGGCTGTTGCCCTCTTACTGATCCCAGGCCTGGCCTATGCGGTGTACCGAAAGCCCATGAAACTCTACCATAACAAATGGCTCGACAAACTGACCTCATTGTATGATCGGCGCATCCGTAAGATCATGAACAAGCCCAAACAGGTGTTTGTGCCCCTGGCTGTCGTGCTTTTGGGTGCCATACTGCTGTCTGTATCTGTGGGCAAGGATTTTCTGCCACCACTGGACGAAGGATCTATTTGGGTGCAAGTGCAATTGCCACCCGGCGTGTCCCTGCAGAAATCGCAGGAGATGAGCGATAGCCTGAGGGCACGAACTATGAAGTTCGGAGAAGTAACTTATATGATGGTACAGGCCGGTAGAAATGATGATGGTACAGACCCCTGGACAGCCTCCCATTTTGAATGCAGCATCGGTATAAAGCCTTACGGTGAATGGAAGCGCGGAAGAAGCAAAGCCGATCTGATAGCCGATCTGTCGCGGGAGTATGTATCGATGCCGGGCTATACGGTTGGGTTTAGCCAGCCGATGATAGATGGTGTGATGGACAAAATATCGGGTGCCCATAGTGAGCTGGTTGTAAAGATATATGGAGACGATTTAAAAGAAACCCGCCGGATCGCAGAGGATGTGCTGGCCACTCTCAAAAAGATACAAGGAGCTGCCGACCTGGCTATTGACCAGGAACCGCCATTGCCCCAGTTGCAGATATTGGTGGACAGGGATGCAGTAGCCCGTTACGGGCTCAATGTAACTGATGTGAGCGAACTGATCGAAGTCGCTATCGGCGGTAAAGCCGTTTCCCAGGTATTTGTGAGCAACAAAGTGTATGATGTGATCTGCAGGTATGAAGAGGAGAGCCGCAACACTCCGGAAAAGATCGCTAACCTTATGCTGATGGCGCAGACAGGGGCCAGGATACCCTTGTCGCAGATAGCAACCGTAAAAACGGCAACAGGGGAAAGTACCATTACCCGCGAAATGAATCAACGCCACCTGACCGTAAAGCTCAACCTGCGTGGCAACGACCTGAGCTCCTTTCTTAAAGAGGCACAAAACAGCATCGAAAGCAAGGTGACCTATGATCATGGCAACTACTCCATCAAATGGGGCGGGCAATTTGAAAATCAGAACAGGGCTTATGGTAAGCTCATGGTGATTGTGCCCCTGGTGCTGGCGATCATGTTCCTGTTGTTGTATGGTGCTTTCGGTAAGTTCCGCCAGGCAGGTCTGGTCTTATCTATTGTGCCGCTGGCTTTATTTGGCGGTATGCTTGCGCTCAACATCAGGGGAATGACCCTTAATGTGTCTTCGGCAGTGGGCTTTATTGCACTTTTCGGTGTAGCGATTCAAAATGGTATCATTCTTATTGCACACATCAATGAGCTGCGGAAAAGAGGATACGATCTGCTGAGGGCTGTATTGGAAGGTGCCAAACATCGTTTCCGGCCGGTATTGATGACCGCGATTGTTGCCGCCCTTGGCCTTTTGCCGGCCTCGCTGGCCACTGGTATCGGCTCTGACGTTCAGCGTCCCCTGGCTACGGTGATTGTTTACGGACTGTTTGTTGCTACCGCTGTTACCCTGTTTGTGCTGCCCGCCCTGTACTACCTCGTGGAAAAAAGGTGGGATAAGGAGCATCACGTATGCCTGCGTCAGGATCATGGAGACCTGTTTTAACCCTTAAAAGTTTACATCATGAACAAAGCACTTACCTGTGTTGTATTGCTGTCCATCCTGCTCTGGAGTGTTCTGAGCAGCTATGGGCAGGCCGATACTTCTTTTAAAAAGGTGACCATAAGCCTGAACCAGTACCTGAGCGGGGTAGGGAAAAATAACCTGGACTATATAGCAGAACAGTACAATGTGAGCATTGCCGCAGCAGGCATTGAAAGTGCTAAGGTTTTTCCTGATCCTGAAATCAGCCTAGGGGCCTACGATAACCAGGAGTCCACCCTCCACCTGGGTAAAGGGTATGGAGGTATGATCGGAACAAGCATTGAATTGGGAGGCAAACGGCGTGCAAGAATAGGGCTTGCCCGTAGCCAGGCAGAAGTAGCCAAAGCACTGCTGCAGGATTTTTTCAGGAACCTGCGCGCAGATGCTGCAATAGCCTATTTTAATGCGCTGCAACAGTACCAATTGTTCCGCGTCATCGAAGATTCGTACCGTACCATGAAGCAGTTGGCCGATGCCGATTCCATCAGGTTCAAACTCGGAGCCATCAGTGAAATCGATGCGCGGCAGTCCCGCTTAGAAGCAGGGAGCCTGCTCAATAACCTCTTTCAGGGAGAAGCGGATTGGAAGACCGCCCTGGTTCAATTGAGCCTGTACACGGGAAAAGCTCAGCTGGATACGTTTTTGTTGCCGTCAGGGGATTTTATTAACCTGGACCGGGACTTTTCGCTGGCCGCATTGATTAGCGAAGCGCAGCTCAACCGCGCCGATGCCGTAGCCGCGCAAAACGCCAAAACAGTGGCAGAAAAAAGCCTGCAACTAACCAAAGCCAATCGCAGCATTGACCTGGGTCTTTCCGCCGGTGTACAATATGTCGGCATTGCCACCAACGAAGTAGCACCCACCCCTGCTTACCGTGCCCTTAGTATGGGCATTTCTATGCCACTGAAATTTTCCAATATCTATAAAGGTGAACTAAACGCGGGAAAGTACGCCATCCGGCAGTCTGAGCTGCAGTATGAACAAATCCTCCTCCGGATACAGCACGAAGTAACACAGGCTTACCTGAACTACAAGGCGGCTGAAAAGCAGGTCTTACAGTTTAACAATGGTTTGCTGACAGAAGCAGAAAAAGTACTGAGCGGTAAAATCTACAGTTACAAAAGGGGGGAGATATCCCTGCTTGATGTTCTGAATGCGCAGCGTACGTACAACGCGGTGCAGCAGAGCTATTCTCAATCCCTGTACGGATACGCCGAAGCCTTAATCCTTCTGGAGCGCAGTGCCGGCATCTGGGATATCAGTTAATCTTAGATGTGTGGCTGTGCAAATGCCGGATTGGAAACAGAAGCTGATTGACATCCACGTTTATAAATGCCACAAGCACCTATTTTGTCCTCAGTGTACTACCTTTAGTATGCTATTAGATATAGCATAGACTGTCTCTCAAAAAATAAATTTATAGCAATGAAACGGATGCTTTTTTATTCAGCCTTAGCTTGCCTGCTCTCCTTAAGTGCCTGCAGCAGTTTCAAAAAGTCAAATACAGCCCAAAATACCGGCCCGCTTACAAGCACTGTGATCACCGACAAAAAATGGAAGCTGATCGAGCTGAAGGGTAGTCCGGTACCCAATACGGTCAATGGTAAGGACCCATTTATCCTGTTACAGACAAGTGATCAGCGTTACTCCGCAACGGCC
>DATJDO010000083.1:0-2103 GCA_035497375.1 Chitinophagaceae bacterium
TCAATATGGAAGATGTAGGCTCAGTAAAATTGCCTTTGTTACTGGACAGTATCCGCCCAAAAACCTATGCACTGTTTGATACCAGCAAGTATACTGTCACCTTTACGGGTTCCAGCATTATTTTCCTGGAGGGCAGCAAATTCATCATCAACAGCCTGAGGGACAGCCTGGTGCTGGCTTTCATCATGATCTTCGGCTGCATGGTGATCTTGTTTTATTCCTGGCGTATCCTGATTATATCCTTTGTGGTCAATATCATCCCGCTGCTGGCAACTGCCGGTATCATGGGCTGGATGAATATCCCCATCAAGCCTTCTACGGTACTGGTGTTTAGTGTCGCCTTGGGTATTACGATCGATGTTACCATCAGGTTCCTGGTCAGCTATAAGCATGAGTTGAAACAGCATAAAGACGATGTTGCCAACACCGTACGGCATACTATTTTCGACACCGGGCTCAGCATTATTTATACTTCGTTGATCCTGATTGCCGGTTTTGGCGTATTTGCTTTGTCCAACTTCGACGGCACCAAGTCCTTAGGTTTCCTGACCTCCCTGACCTTGCTGCTGGCCATGATCACCAACCTTACCCTGCAGCCTGCTATGTTGCTCTGGCTCAACAAGGCCGGTCGTGGAAAGAAAAAACTGCAGAGTGAAAAATGGCTGGAAGAAAATGAAGAGCAAGATTAAGAATTAATACAGCATCTTGTTTTAATGTTTTAGTCGTTATATAATTAATTTTACGCCATTGTTCCAAATGCGGGGAAAACAGGTTATTTTTACCCCTCGATGATAAAGATACTATTGGTGGAGGATGATTTGGATGACGTGGAATTACTCGAAGATGCTCTTCGGGATCATAACGTCGCCTACGAAGCAGATATTTTACACGACGGTAGTGCTGCAGTAGAGTACATCAGGTCCTGCAGATCTTGTCCTGATCTGGTCATCCTGGATTTTAATCTTCCCAAAGTACATGGCAGGCAGCTGATACTGGAACTTAAATCAGCCGCATCTTTCAAACAGATTCCCCTTCTGATCCTGACGACTTCTTCTGCCAAAGAAGATATAGACTACGCTTACCAAAACGGGGCTGACAAATACCTGATCAAGCCCACGTCTATGGCGCAGGTAAAAGAATTGGCAGATGAAATCGTCCGCCTGACCACTAAAAGCTAAAGAGTTTTACTGATCTGTATACTCATATACGGTGTAGTCCTTCGTTTGCGAGCGCTCTATGTATTCATTCAGAGCGCTTTCCAGCCTTTCTTTCAGACGCGGTTCTGCATGGGTATCCATATAGACGGTCGCTTCTCCGTTAGGGCCAGTCAGGATGATGTTGTTGTCATTTACCGTTGCAGCCCGCACATCTTTCATTGGGAAGCTCAAGGTCTTATCCGGTGTTTCAAAAGTAATGGTTTCCTCCCACTGGTTAATTTTCGGATCAAACAGCACGTGGTGGTAAGGAGTACGAAATACATTTACCTGGGTGGTGTACTGATTTAGCTTCGAAAAAATGAAATTGAAGGTCTCCTGTTGGGCCGTTATTTGGCTAAATACAGGTGCTGAAAGTAGCAGGGCACATGAAGTAATCAGGAATTTTTTCATTTCTGGTGTGTTTTTACAGGATAAAAATATCTGTTTTACTGGTAAAACGAAAAGACATCACTTTAATTTTTTCCCACAAGAGAGTATATTAAAGTAATGCCTTTTAATTTGGGTGTATATGCAGAACCAGAGCGTTTGGACTGTCTTACAGGACAGGCGCAGCGTCCCGGCAAATTTTTATGTGTTATGCATATTGTTTCTCATCGATACCGTACGCCTCGAATATTTTCTTTTTGATCTCCCGACTCATCGGTTTGCGCCCGTTCTCTATCTGGGTAATCGTTACGTTCGGAACACCGATTTTTGCGATGACTTGTTTTTGTGTCAGGTTCATGTGAAATCTGAATTCTTTGAGATTGAACTGGTTCATTGTCGTAAATTTTTCTGAGACAAAGATGCAAACAGAAACCCGCACAGCTATTATACGATAAAAGCGAAGTTTTATATGATTCCCATTCTGGCGGGTGGTGCAGGCTCTCTTTTTGTATCGGAGTAA
>DATJDO010000084.1:0-5849 GCA_035497375.1 Chitinophagaceae bacterium
CCTCAGACTGTATCGGTGGCGCGACAAAAGTAAATGTTGATATACTTAATATTTTTCTTCACGAAAAACCTGTTGTTGTGTTTTCAAAAAAATACAAGAATAATGCGTTCGCTCGGTATTTTCAGCAGTCTGGTGTACATATTATCGACCTGCGCAATAGGGTCGACAATAAAATATTATACATTATCAACATAATTTACAGAGGTATTTTAAGCGCCTGGATTAATCAAGCAGAAAATCCCGTAGTGTTCGGAGGAGAGTCTATTTATTTCTATAAAGTTATTCCCTACCTCAAGAAAAATGCCCGGGTGATAGAACTGCTCCATCTGAGTACATGGCTCAATTACAACCAGGCGTTTGTAAAACATATTGATGTGCGCATTTCCAGCACACCCAAGCTGAAACGTGATATAGAAGCACAATACGCGCAGAACGGCGTTCCGGAAAAGTATTTCGAAAGACTGCTTTTTATCGACAACTGGGTGGATATACCGGTTTATCGGCAAGAAGAGCACCAGCGTTTAAATGTGTTGTTTGTCGGCAGAGGTTCACCCCAGAAACGGGTACATCTTGTGTCGCAAATAGCAGACAAAATAATGAAAGCGACAGATGAGATTACATTTACGTTTGTGGGTGATGTGAGTAACCTGGTGTCTGACTATACGCAAAAGCACGCGAAACTGTACGGTAATGTAAGCGACGGGAAGGTATTGAGCGATATATATGAGACCGCAGATATCCTGATCCTGACATCTGCATATGAAGGCTTGCCTATCGTAGTGATGGATATGATGGCTAGGGGTAAACTGGTGTTGTCAACAGCAGTAGACGGTATTCCGGATTACGTACGGCATAGGGATACCGGTTTGTTGCTGTACGAAGTGTGGGATGAAAATAAATTGGTTGAAGAAGCTGCCAGTCTTATTTATGAGATGAATACGGATAGGAATCAATTGAAACAATTGGGAGAGCGGGCATTTTTATTTGCAAGAGAACACTTTCTTAAAGCAAACTTTGAACAAAAGTATAGCGCTGTTTTTGCAAGAAATAGGATGGAAGTAGGATAGCAGGTAATATTTCGAGCAGATCAGGCAGGAAAAACTTTAAGCGAGAGCCAGCACAGCCAGGACAAGACCTTAGATGCGATCCCGACGCGCAGTAATCTCGGTGGACAGTATCCCTGGAAGGAAATGATGCGCATTATTGCTGGTTTTGGTGTCGAATCTGCCGGTAAAAAGGATCTATACGCATCTATTGAGCGTATACCCAGATTCCTGATCTTTCTCCAAAAATAATCGAAAGAAAAAAACCAAGACATGTTTTGAGGATAATAGGTATGCAACAGGTAATCGTTCTCCGGGATTTCGACTGCTTTGTTTAAAAAGACTTCTGTTGTAACCTGTCCGGCATGATAAAATATTTCTACCAATACTTCATCAATATAATAAAGCGATGCTCCAGATGACAGCATCCTTATATAGCATTCAAAATCTATAATCCACCTGAGCTCGGGGTTGAAAGGCTGTATGACATCCCTATGTATTAATGTATTACAGGGATTGCCCATCTTGTTGCCCGTGCCGATCAGATCTACCGGGTTTGTTGCAATTCTCTGAACTGTATTTTGACTAAGGAAAAATTCACGACGATCACCATTTTCGTTATTAAAACAGAGTTTTCCGAAAATAATACCGGCTTTTTTACCCTCTGCAGCATCTACAAACTTCTGCAATGAGTAAGGGCTGGAAAAATAGTCATCATCATGCATCATTTTCAACCATTGTCCCTTTGCGAGAGAAAAGCACTTATTCCAGTTCTCTCCCATGGAAATAGCCGGGTTATTCCGGATATAGTTTATGGTAGGATTTCCTAGAACAGCTATGTATTCTTCAATATCGTTTGAAATGCTATTGTCAGTAATAATGATTTCGTAATCTTTAAAAGACTGCTCTGCAATATTTGACAAAAGCTTTTTGAAAAAACCAATTCTCTCGTAAGTAGGAATACAAATGCTTACTAAGGGACTATCCATATTGCTGTTTGATGAATTTGGCAATGATGTCACAGATGTAATCATAGTGAGTGGCATCCAGGCCCGGCCATACCCCCAGCCAGAAACTGCGGTTCATAATAATGTCGGTATTGGTCAGGTCGCCAACGATACGTTTTTCGATATTCGTGTAGGCCGGTTGCCTGAGCAGGTTTCCTGCAAAGAACAGGCGGGTGCCGATCTTGTTTTGCTCTAGGTACTGCACCAGGGCATTACGGTCTATACCACTACCTTCCCGAACGGTGATCATATTGCCAAACCAGCTCGGATCGCTGTTTTCTGTGGCGGTATGCAAAATGAAATGTTCTTCAAACTGCTTCAGGCGCTCGTTCAGCAAAGCATGATTTTCGCGGCGTTTGGCCACAAAACGATCTGCCTTTTTTAATTGACTGACACCGATGGCGGCCTGCATGTCAGTTACCTTCAGGTTGAAGCCGATATGAGAATAGGTATACTTATGGTCGTAGCCGTAAGGGAGTTCGCCCAGTTGCCATTCAAAACGTTTGTTACAGGTATTGTCGCAGCCTGTTTCGCAAAAACAGTCACGGCCCCAGTCCCTGAAACTTTTTGCCGTTAGAAACAGCTTCATGTTGTTAATGAGCACGGAACCGCCTTCACCCATGGTGATGTGGTGGGCCGGGTAAAAAGAAACAGTGGCCAGGTCGCCGAAGGTGCCTGTTTTTTTCCCGTTGTATGTGGCACCCAGAGAGTCGCAATCGTCCTCTATCACCCAAAGGTTGTACTTTTTGGCTATTTCCATCACCCTTGCCAGGTTAAACGGATTACCCAGTGCATGGGCGACCATAATCGCTTTTGTTTTGGGTGTAATCGCTTCTTCCAGAAGTGTGACATCAATATTGTACGTAGGGATTTCAACATCCAGGAACACCGGTATGCAACCATACTGGATCATCGGGTTTACCGTGGTCGGAAACCCTGCCGCTACAGTGATCACTTCATCGCCGGGTTTAATCTGACGCTCCCCGAGTGTAGGCGATGTCAATGTATAAAAAGCCAACAGGTTTGCCGAAGAACCCGAATTGACAAGAAGAGAGGTTTTTGAACCAAAGTATCTGGCAAACTCTTTTTCAAAACGCTCGCCATGATGCCCTGTTGTCAGCCATCCATCCAGGCTGGCATCTACACTATGAAGTAAGTCTTCAGCATCTAACACCTTTCCGGTTACGGGAATATAATTTTGACCAGGAATGATGGTTTGGATTACCTTTTTTGCTGCGATAGCCGTTAATTGATCCAATAAAGGACCCTCTAAGTTCTTAAACATGTTGGGAACGGGGGAATTACGTCTTGTTCTTTTTAGGCCAACGAAGATAGTTAAATATGATAATCTTTGCCAAAATTAACGCTATTAAGCTGTTACCTTCTGTAAAAAAGTCTGGTCGTTTGGACCGCCTTTCCTTTGACCGGGTACAGATAAAACACTACGTCAGCTCTCTGTCCCATCAAGGTCGCCTATGGATAGGCTTTTGTTGGAAAGCACTGTTTTTGTATAGGGGTTAGCTATGCCAAAAGTCACTAAGTACTTATTCCCCTATTTTATTTATTGATAAAGTACGATGCAATTAATGTTTTACTTTTGCTGATATAAAACAGAAGACAATGTTGAAAACAGGCAATACCGTAGTAAGTATCTACACAGAAATGACCCCTAACCCGGAAACAATGAAGTTTGTGGCTAACAAACTGTTGTATGCAAGCAAAAGCATTGATTTTCAGGATGAGTCTGCTGCAGGACCTTCTCCGCTGGCCAAAGAGTTATTTGCCTTTCCTTTTATCCGCAGCGTATTTATTGCCAGCAACTTCGTAACGCTGACCAAAACTGCGGACACTCAATGGGAAGATGTGATCCCGACGATACGCGAATTCCTGAAAGAATACCTGGAGAGTGATAAAGTTGTGATTAACGAAAGTGAAGTAGTTGCCGCTAAAAACGACAATACGATCAATGCAGACGATACCGATGTGGTGGTACGCATCAAAGAATTGCTGGAAAACTATGTAAAACCGGCCGTAGAGATGGACGGTGGGGCGATTAGCTTCCGTGGATACAATGATGGCGTGGTCTCCCTGATGCTGCAGGGTTCCTGCTCCGGATGTCCTTCTTCCATGATTACCCTGAAGTCAGGTATTGAGGGCATGATGAAGCGTATGATACCGGAGGTAACAGAAGTGGTGGCCGAAGCAGAATAAAGAATGTGTTTTTGGTTCAATAAAAAAGAGCGTTGACTATCAAGGTCAACGCTCTTTTACGTTAGGGATGTTTCTCCCGCTTATTTTTTCCATTTGATCGTGCAGCCGATGGCTTTTGTTTCCTGTGTGGCCACGGGTTTGCCGGCATTCAGCTCATCGATGGCCAGTGCTACGTAAGGCTGGTCTGCGGCAGCTGCATCCTCCCAGTTGTTGTCTATTGCCCCTACATACCGGACTACTTTCTGACCGCCGGTATTTTGTACGAGGTACACATGTGGCGTGCGTACGGCACCGAAGCGTTTTGCAATGTCTTGCTTTTCGTCGTAGAGGTACACGAAAGGAAATTGTTTTTCTTTGGCACGTTCTTTCATTTTGTTGTACGAATCATCGGGTGCTACTTTGGGGTCATTGGAATTGATCGCTATGACGGGGTAGCCCTGGCTGGCATATTTATTGTGCAGGGCGATGATACGGTCTTCATAAGCTTTTGCATAAGGGCAATGGTTGCAGGTAAAGATGACAATATACCCTTTAGCATCGCTTACCGATGAGAGCGACACCATTTTGCCGTCTACATTTTTCAGTTTAAAGTCAGCTACTTCAGCGCCGGGCTTATAACCGGAGTCCTGCGCTTTGGATACGAAAGTGATGCTGCAAAGGGCGATAACGCCAGCCAATAGTTTTTTCATTGTTTATCTGTGGTTGTTTATAAAAGATTCCAGTTCTTTTTTTGTGGCGAAATAAGACTCTTTAAAGGCAAGCTTGGTTCCGTGCTGGTACAGGAAGGTTGCCGGTATACTGCCCTCCCAGGAAGGTTCCAGTGCATTGATCCACACGTTAGGGTCGCCGGCGGAAAAAAGGTGTGTTTCTATGCCTATCTTCTTGTTTTGAACAAAAGCATTTGTCTGGGCCAGTTTGTCTTTAGCATCCAGGCTCATCAGTATGAATTTTACCGGCCGGTTGGCATAGTTCTTACTGAGTTCTTTAAAGTGTGGTAATTCCTTTACGCAAGGCATGCACCAGGTGGCCCAGAAGTTGACCACATACAAAGTGTCATTTTCCTGCAGTACTCTTTGTTGAAACTGCTCCAGTGAATAAAGATCTACCTGTTGGGGTGCCTGTGCTTCCGAACGTAATGCCGTAAGCAAAGCAAACAGGGATATTAATATTGCTTTTATCATCTGGGTTATTTTGAAGAAAACAAATGTAACAATAAGGGGAAAGGAAAAGTCCCCTTTTGCGTTTTTTTAGCAAGCAGTCATAAAAGTAAAAAGACCTGCATGGCGCAGGTCTTTTTACTTTGTTTTTAATCGGGTGGAATCGGTTAACGTTTAGGGATATTCGTAAAGGTGCCGTTCAGTTTTTTAAGGCTGCCTCCGGACACCGATACCTCAAAATTGCCACTGAGCTTGTCGCCGCCCAATGCCTTCACCGTCAGGGTTTCCTTAGCGGTGTTGGTATATGTATCCCTGTCCTTCAGAAAGGTGAGGCCTTTACCTGCAGCCAGGTCTTTGCCTCCGGCACTGGTGTTGCCGGCGCCATCCCAGTTGATCTCGAAGAAATTGGCCATGCCGTTTTTATAGGCTCT
>DATJDO010000085.1:0-2748 GCA_035497375.1 Chitinophagaceae bacterium
GCTGGAGCAAGCTAAAGAAGCGGGTGCCACGCTCATCGAAATGGAGTGCGCGGCCATCTATGCCTTTGCTCATTTTTACAAGGTACAGACGGCCTGCTTCCTGGTGGGCGCCGATGATCTCAGCAAGGCCTGGAGCGCTCCCTCAGATTGGGGAAAGCTGCTGCAGCAGCAGAGAAATGTAGTGGACCGGCTCATTAAACGATTACGTTGATGCAACAGGATTTGGTCAGCATCATTATCCCGTTTTATAACGAAGAACAATTCCTGGCGAGGGCGATCCGCTCTGCGCTGGTACAGACGTATACAAATATCGAGATCATTCTGGTCAATGACGGTTCTACCGACGGCTCCATGGCTATTGCCGAAGCATTCCGGCAAACAGAAGCACGCATAAAGCTGATCGACGCGGAACATCATAGCCAGGGTAAGGCGCGGAACAGGGGGATTTCCGCAGCGGAGGGCCGTTATGTACTGTTTTTAGACAGTGATGATGAGCTGGAGCATTTTGCGGTAGCAAGCCTGCTGGGCAGGATGGAAGCGGAACAGGCAGACCTGGTGATCTGTAAGTTTGCTTTGTACGATGCCTCGGGCCGCTTGACAAAACATATTGGCTGGACCGTGGACGGACACCCGATGAACCGTAGCGAAACGATCGGCGCTTTGTACCGCAACCGTATTGTGTATATGGCGGGTGCCCGCCTGTACCATTTAGATATGGTCAGGAAGTATCCCTTCCCGGAAGGAACATGGTTTGAGGATACGCCCTTTGTACTGGCTTACCTCCTGCATGCGGAAAGGGTCTCGTTCGAAGAACAAATTTGCTGGAAAATTCATTCCCGGCCGGGCTCCATCACCCGGCGCCTTATCGAACCCAAACGCATCTATGATAGCCGGACCGTATTTCTGTACGAATTGTCTTTGCTGCAAACATCTGCTGACTACAATAGAATGAAGTCTGTCTTTTTTACCTACCATGTACAGGGCTTGATGCGGAACCTGATCTTTTTGTGCAGCGACCGGGCTCGTGTAGCTGACAAAGAGGCCTTGCAAACCAGTTTTGAACAGTGCTTTGCTGATTTTAAAAAACAATTGGATGTTGCCGGATGCCGGCTGGGGCCAAGGACGAAAGTTAACCTGGCTCTTTTATCTTTACCCCGGTTTTCAGGATGGCGGTTTACATTTTTTATAGTGCCTTTGTTGAAAAGAAAGCAATACCGGTCCATTCATGTGTTGCGGAATACCTGAACTGAAAAGCGTCCGCATAAAGTAATTATGGCTGCAGCATTGGTGAGCATTATTATTCCGTTTTACAACGAAGAGCGCTACCTCGAAAGAGCGGTACGTTCTGCGTTGGGGCAAACATACCCGGCACTTGAGATTATCCTCTCCGACGACGGTTCCGATGACGGTTCAGCCTCCATTGCGGTTCTGCTGGCCCAACAATATGAACAGGTCAGGCTGATCAGGACGGAACACCATAGTATAGGCCGGGCAAGGAACAATGGTGTAGCTGTTGCTTCAGGAAAATATATTGCCTACCTGGACAGTGATGATGAGCTGGAAGCAGATGCGATAGAAAAACTGGTGCAGACCATGGAGCGTGGTGCTGTGGATATGGTTGTCGGAGGCTTTGGCATGTACACGCCAGACGGAACACCGTTCAAACTTATGGGGAACGGGCATTTGCCGGCATTGATGGCTGCGGAGGCAGCAGAGTTGTCTTTATGCAGGGAACAAATCGCCAGGGTAGTGTGGGGCAAATTGTTCAAAACCGGGCTCTGCAGGCAGATTGCCTTTCCTGAAGGCATCTGGTTCGAAGACGGCCCCTACCTGATGGCTTATTTTTGCCAGTGCAGAGAACAGGTCGCCATCAGTAACGTGCGTACGGTAAAACATTATTGCCGTCCTGATTCGGTTACCCGCCAGCATATATCTGCAAAGCGCATCAGCGATACCTTTCATGCGTTTGAAACAGAGTTCAGTATCGTTCAGGAACAGGACCAGGCCAGGCAGGTAACAGCGCAATTGTTCAGCTATTACCAAAGGGCCCTGATGAATAACCTGGTGATGCTGGCTATGGACCGGCAGCAAGTACCGGTGGCGATACGGGAAGTATACCTGCAAACATTTGCAGCATTTGTGCAGCGGAAAAATAAAGAGCGGGTTCACCTTGGGCCACGCACGAAGCTTAATCTGCTGCTGATGCATTGTCCCGCCTGGATGGGTTGGCCCTTGTTCTACCGGGTTTTTCCTGTTTTGAAACCTGGTTTGTTTCATAAAATTGCGGCCATCAGGGTTTTGGGTAGCCATTGATCAGGCTTCAAAATTCAGTTGCTTGTTGCAATACTCCAGTCCCAGCTTGTGGTGAGAGACCAGGACGACGATCTTGCCACTGGCTGCCAATTGCCGGAAATGTTCCAGCAACAGGGTTTCCGATTGTTTGTCCAGCTCGTTAAACGGTTCGTCCAACACCAGCAGGTCAGCATCGCGGTAAATAGCACGGGCAATGGCGATTCTTTGTTTTTGTCCTCCGCTGATGTCTTTGCCTTCGTCTGACAATAAGGTTTGTAAGCCCTGGGGCAGGCTATTCAGAAACGGGCTCAGCCCCGCAAACCCGAGCGCAAAGTGCAGGCGTTCTTCGTTGGCAGGACCCTCTTCCATCGTTATATTGTTCTGTATGGTGTCCTGGCTCAGTATGCTGCGTTGCTGTACATAACTGATATGCGGGTAATACTCCCTGATGCGTTC
>DATJDO010000086.1:0-13917 GCA_035497375.1 Chitinophagaceae bacterium
CAGGTCGATCTCCATCGGGTCTATCCCTCTTTTGGACAACAATTGCTCTACAGCCTTGGTGGCCATATCAGAGGTCCCCAGGCCTTCGCCTTTCAGGATGCGTCTTTCCTTGATCCCTGTTCTGGTGGTGATCCACTCATCGTTGGTATCCACCATTTTTTCCAGTTCGGCATTCGTCAGCACATATTCCGGTACATAGCCGCCAACAGCTGTAATCGCTGCGTGTATTTTTTGCATTGAGTATTTTTTATAAAAATCTATCGTGTTAGTTCATGCCACCACAGGTGCTGATCACCTGGCCTGTGACATAGCTGCTCAAATCGGAAGCGAGGAATAAGGCTACATTGGCAATTTCCTCCGGCTTTCCAAACCGTTGCATCGGTATTTTTTCAAACCATTTTCCACCGCCGTCGCCATCGTTCAGGTAATGGGTCATATCTGTTTCCACAAATCCGGGAGCAATAGCATTGACACGGATATTGCGGCTACCCAGTTCCTGGGCAATAGACTTTGTAAAGCCTATAATACCGGCTTTAGAAGCGGCGTAGGCACTCTGGCCGGGATTTCCTTTTACACCGACCACAGAACTAAGGTTGATGATGCTCCCGGAGCGGGCTTTCATCATCGGCTTAATGACCTGGCGGGTAAGGTTGTAGACACTTTTCAGGTTGGCCTGCATCACGTCGTCCCATTGTTCTGGTGTCACACGCAGCAGCAGGTTGTCGCGGGAAATACCGGCATTGTTCACGCAGATATCAATGCCTCCGAAGTCTTTCTGGACTTCTGCGGCTAATGCTTCGCTGGAAGCATAGTCTGCCGCATCGGACCTGTACCCTTTGGCCTGTACACCAAATTCTTTTAAACGGGCCTCGAGCGCTTGGGCACGCTCTTCGGAAGACAAATAGGTAAAGGCAACATTGGCGCCATTTTCGGCAAATTTTAGTGCTATGGCTTCGCCGATACCACGACTGGCACCGGTAACCAATGCCGTCTTATTTTCCAATAACTTCATTGAGTGAACTTAATTAGTCTGTAAAATTAGTAAAAATATTGCAGGCGCTACTCCTTTGCAGGGAAAAGCTCAAATCTTTAAGGAAACATTGCCCCCGACCGGATATCCTGTACAGGTGAGTACCAGGCCTTTATCTAAGTCACTGTCTACCAATACCTCGTTGTAACTCATCCACACCCTACCTGCGGCACAAAGCGCAACACAGGTTCCGCAACGGCCGGCTTCGCAACTGTACGGCAGTGGCAGCTCCGCCTTTTTAGCGGCCTTCAGGATAGTATCCGGGTATTGAACCTGCAAGCGGTGCTCCTGCCCGTTGATCTGCAGCACTACCGTATGTGCTGCCGTATCCGGTGGTAATTCTTTGGGTTCAAGCTTCAGGGGCACAAAATCTTCCTTGCGGATATGCCGCTCCGGCACACCCTGAGCAATGAGGCCTATTGACGCCATGCGCATATATTCGTAAGGACCGCAGAGATAAAACAGGCTTTGCTCATACGAAACCTGGCTGTATTCTTTCAGCAGGATCTCCAGCAACCATTTGCTCAGGCGTGCCCGGCCAAGATTCACGGCAGAACTGAATAAAAATTCGATTGTCAGTTGGGGATACTGCTCCTGCAAGGCCTGCAATTCTTCGTAAAAAATCGTGTTGGCACGATTGCGGTTGCTGTACACCAATGTGATCACAGGCTTTTCGGAGTGGAGCACCAATGTTTTGATCAGGGAGTACACCGGGGTGATACCGCTGCCAGCAGCAAAAAAGAACAGCTGCCGGTAAGGCCCCAGCTCTTCCGGTAAGGTAAAAAAACCGGATGCCCCGATGGTCAGCAAGCGGTCTCCTGCTCTGGCCTTATCAGTCAGCCATCTCGAATACGCCCCGTTATCGATGCGTTTTACCGTAATGGACAAAGATTCTTCTCTACCCGGAGCGGAAGAGATCGAAAAACTACGCCGGTCTTCCTGATCTTTCCTGGGAAAAACAAGGGTCAGGAACTGGCCTGCTTTGTACGCGATACGGTCGGCCGGGCTGGCAGGAACGAGCACAAAAGTTTTCGTATCCGCCGTCTCGGGGATGACCTGTGCGATCACGAGTTCCTTGTACAAAGCCATAGCAGCGACAAAGTAATGGATTTAAGGGAAAGCGCCGGTGCTTTTTGCGTTAAAAAAATAACCCGTGAACAATCACGGGTTATCAACTTTTAAAAAAACAGATACTCATTATTCCATCGGAGAGGGTTGATTCATAAAATCCCATTGTTCTGACTCTTGTTGCTGCGGGAAAATGCTGCGCAGGAAAAAGAACTGAACACCCATAATCAGGGGTATGGTAACAGTAAGTCCGATTAGTAACAGCATCGTGCCCAGAAGGGTCAACGCTATCGCCAACAGCAGGAAGACAATCAGCTGGCCGATATTGTTCCTTCCGATCTTCCAGCTCAGGCGCAAAGCATCCATCAAAGGTATGTCGGTAAATTGCACCAGGTAAGGGTATGCAAACAGCCATATGGCAAACAGCACGCCTAACAGGATCATCAGCAACAGGAAAACCGCAAAACCGGGGCCGAATAGAGACACGATGTCTTGTGGATTGCTGATGGCTGCGCCAATAGCGCTAAAACCGATAAACGCAACAAAAGCAATAATTACCGGAATGAGGAACAACAAGCTGATACCAATGGCCAGCAGGTGACCGAGGAACAAGCGGCTGAAGCGTGGAGACCAGCTGAAAAAATCATTGAACTCCAGCGATCCTTTTTTCTCATAAATATGATACGCAGCAAAAATAGATGCCCCGAAAATAAAGGAAAAGAAACCGGCCAAACCACCGACGAAAGGAATCATAGCCAGGATAAAGTAAACGATGTAGTAGACCACGGTAAACCCGGCCAGCAGCCAGACATTTTCCTTTGTGGCTTTCCATGCTTTGGAAAAACTCTGACCGATATCCATTGCGGCAATTGTAGAAGTGTGCTCCATAATACGAGATATTTAAACAAAGATAAAGTGCTCTTTGTTTAATGCAAATAAATTCTTAATTAATCGGCAGGGTTTCGGTCAATACCAAATAAAAACGGGCTAAACGTTACAGTATAGCCCGTACTCATTATTTCTTCGATTTATACTCCTGAAGCAAAGTAATTGAGGGTGCAATCTCATTTTCGAATGAGTAGCTGCCCCCTTGCCATTCCGCCAGTAAAGATTAGCGTTTGGTAAAATGCCAGATGAACCCCAGCAGGAAAAAACGGCTGATGGAATTGAAGCTTTCTTCACGCTGCAATTTCATTGTATACAGCATATCCATTGTTGTAGTTTTTTATTGCTCTCTAATATAATAAGATAAATGGCCGCATTGTTATAATGCGGCCATTTATCATCAATGATCATCAGAACGCTATATGTGTATAGCTAGTAACTTTATTATTAAAATGAGCCAAACCAAAAGCCGAACTAAACGAAATATAGTCAAAACCCCAGCGGTTAATAACACCTATTTTTTTTCTGTAAAACCCTTTGTCCCAAAGATGAAAAATAGAATAGGTAGACCATCCCTGAACACAACCCAATTCATTATTCCAGGCCCATAATCTTGGATGAGAAGGCATAGGGAATACACTGGTAGAACCATAAGGTACAATATCATCCCAGCCTTGAAACCATCCTGTAAAAGTCGTCTTGGCAAGTCTTGATGTCTCCGGCCTACCAAAATATTCTTCATGTTTTTCTTCTACATAGGCCAAAAAATCTTCAGGGAGTTCTTCGCCGGCATCTTCGCTCTCCACATCCAAACCTCTTGAATTAGCTTCTGCCACTACTTCTGCCTCGAAAGCTTTTTCTTCCCGGAACTTCAAACCATTTACGTCTCCATAAATAAGATAGCGCTCTTCGTTACTAAACATATTTATAGTAATGACTGCACTTCTTTCCTCTTTGCTTTTTGTAGCAGAATACACAGGGAAATAATCGGAGACGTCTCCTGTTGGTTTAGAAGATCGTATACCGTCCATATAATACTCTATTACTATTTTATCTGCATCAACCCCTTCTTTTTCTAAAAGCTCATCCGTAGTCGTAATATCAGATTTAGCTGTAGTTCTTGATTTGCCACTGTCGGACCCTGATTTTTCTTCTTTTTTACAGGATGTAAAGGGTATTATCGCAATAGCAACAAGAGTCGTTATTTTTATGATCTGTCTTTTCATAATTGTTTTTTTTTGAGGTTAAAAATGCGCTTTCCTATTCCGGGCGCTGTGCACCGCACCCGATAATGGAAGCTTGCAATTGAGATCAATTACTGACAGCAAATTATTTATTGTATAGGGATGACGAAAGCTGCATTTGGTAAGTGCAGGGCCTTAGCTTTAAGCGCAGCAATATGAAAATGAACGCAAGATGCGTTTCCTCTTTATGGCAAGACCAATGAGGCATAAAATCGGGAAATATCCTGACTCCTCAATGGTTGGTTTATCACAAAAAAGCCTCCCATAGGAGGCTTTTGCTTAATCGTTTTAAGGGAATTAAATTCCGGAAGGCAGCAATAATTGCGGTGCAATACCCAGTACGATCACGAGTAAAGCCGTCAGTGCCAGCAGAAATTTCTGGGCGCCGGAAAGCTCTTCAGTTATTTCCGGATCACCCGTTTTGAAGTACATCGCTATAATGACCCTGAAATAGTAATACGCACTGATCGCCGCCATCAGCAGGGCAAAGATCACCAGCCACATCAGGTTGCCCTGGCGTACCGCTGCCTGCAGCATATAGAATTTGGCCATAAAGCCCGCGGTCAGTGGGATACCGGCCAGGGAGAATATAAATACGGTGGTCACTCCGGCCAGGAAAGGATTCTTTTTGGCCAGGCCGTTAAAGCCGTCAAAAGTAAAATCTTTGAGTTTGAGCAACACGGCGAACATACCCAGGGTAGCGATCGTATACGCCACACCGTAGATCACCAGGCCCTGCCAGGACAAAGCACTTACAGACACTACCGAAAACAGCATGAAACCTGCTTGCGCAATGGACGAATAAGCCAGCATACGCTTTACGCTTTGCTGGAACACCGCCGTGATATTGCCGACAAACAATGTTGCGGCTGTGATGATGGCCAGAACAATGGTCCAGCTTCCGCTGATGGAAGCAAAGGAGGTGTGAAACAAACGGATGAAACCGATAAAAGCAGCGGTCTTACCGATCGTGGCCATGAAGGCGGTGAACGGTGTAGGTGATCCGTCGTACACATCAGGTGTCCAGAAATGCATCGGTGCTGCAGAAATTTTGAAGGAATAGGAAATGATCAGAAACAACACGCCCGTCAGCACCATCGGGTTGATGTACTCCATTTGCAGGAAGCTGAATTTACTGATGTTGAATTCACCGGTTGCACCATAGATAAGGGTAATACCCATCAGTAGGATACCTGTGGAGAAGGCGCCCATCAGCAGGTATTTTAAGGATGCCTCACTGCTTTTTAAGTTCCGCTTGTCACTTCCGGCCAGGATATACTGGGGTATCGAAATAATCTCAATACCCAGGAACATGATCAGCATATTGTTGAAGGAAGACAGCAGGTAAGTACCCACAAGAATAAAAAAGAACAGTGCAAAATACTCACCGGTATGCTTGCCGACTTTAATAATATCATTACCCATCAGCAGCACATACAGCAAAGTCGCCGCAGTCATCAGCATATTAAACCACACGGAAAAGCGACTGATGGTCAGTTGATACTGGAAGAGTACAATTGTTTCGCCCTCTTTCATCATCAGCAATTCGTAGATATTGACACCCAGTAATACTGCGAGCAACAGAGTAGCAATGGTCAGAATCGTTTTCTTCTCCTTCATCACAAACCCTGCATACATCATCAGGATTCCCAAAATCGTTGCTGCGATAATAGCCTTCATAATACTTTATAGAATAATTTAAATAACGCTTATAATTCTTAATTCTGAGACCTGCTTACCTGATACTGATCAGGTCGATCAATGGTTGCGGGAACACGCCCAGCACAATAATAAATAGGAGTAAAACGATCACCGCTGTCCACTCCGCACCGTTCATTTTTGCGACAGCCAATACACCGGAATTGTTTTCGCCATAAGCTACTTTCTGCACCATAGACAAAGTATAAACAGCACCGAGAATAATACCCAAACCGGCCACCGCCATAAAGACCATGTGGTAATGAGAAGCACTCTGGAAGATGCCGGTAAACAACATAAACTCACCGATAAAGCCATTCGTCAGCGGCAGTGCGATGTTCGCAAAGGAAATGATCACTAGCGCAATTGCGATAGCCGGAGCTGTATTGGCCAGTCCGCCCATTTTTTTCAAATCCTGTGTACCATACCTGTTTTCGACCATATTTACGATCACCCACATGCCCGTAATGTTGATACCGTGGTTGAACATCTGCACCATCAATCCCTGCTGCGACAATTCCGTACCTGAAAAAGCCGCCGCACACATCAGGCCCATGTGGGCAATGGAAGAGTACGCCACCAGGCGTTTGATATTCGTTTGCATCATCGCGATCAGCGAAGCATACACAATACCGGCAATAGATAAAGTCATTACAGTATCAGACCAGTAGGTCACCGCTTCGGGGACCACGGGAAGCAACCAGCGCAGTACGGCGTACAAACCCATTTTGACCATCAGCGCACTGAGGATAATCGTCACTTGTGTAGGCGACTGCTCATAGGCATCCGGCTGCCAGGTATGGAAGGGGAAGATCGGCATTTTGATCGCAAAGGCCAGGAACAGCAATACGAAAATGATATGCTGCTGCATCATCGGCAAGGCCCTACCGGCAGCCACAATGTTTTGCAGGCTCATTGCATTCACACCGTTCGTTTGCAAAGACAGGTAGATCAAAGCCGACAGCATCATCAGGCTGCCGACAAAAGTGTAGACGAAGAATTTGAAGGTCACCGGTATACGGCGCTCCCCGCCCCAGCGGGAGCAGAGGAAGTATACAGGGATCAATGCCAGCTCCCAGAAGAAATAGAACAGCAAAGCATCGGAAGCCAGGAATACACCCATCAGACCGGCCTGACTATACAGGATCAATGCATAGTAAGCGCCGGGGTTTTCAATAGTTTTGTTCCTGTTGATCAGCAGCACTACAGGCGTAATGATACCTGTGAGCAGGCACAGCATCGCTGCCATACCATCTGCCGCCAGACTGAATTGCGCACCGATAGCGGGCATCCAGTTCAGAGCAAGGGGCGCGACATTTTCCGTACCGCAGTTCATAGCTACATACACCGACAAGGCAAGCGTAAGCAGGGAGCCTGCCAACGCAACGTTCTTTGCAGCTTCCTTTGAAAAGAAGGTCAGCTTTGCGGCTACTAAGGGGATGAGAATAAGTAATACTAAAATCATATCTTCTGAATAACGAAATGCTTAATTAAATAGTGACACAAAACAGGCCGATCACGAAGATCAGCACGATACCGATAACCATAGTGAACAGGTAAGCGCCCACCTGGCCGTTTTGCAGCAAACGCATACGGTCTGCACCCCAGCGCACCAGCTTGCCTACACCGTTTACACCACCGTCTATTCCTTTACGTTCTATAATACGGTCCAGGAAAGAGCTGAATTGCAGCAAGGGGTTCACGATCACCGCATTGTACAGCTCATCCACATACCATTTGTTTTCCAATACCTTGGCCAGTCCCGTATTGGGTTGAAAATCGGGTTTCTTTGTTTTCGCATACGCAAACAGGATCATGGCCACGACCAGGGTCACAGACAAGCCCATCAGCATATATTCTGTGCTGTGCTCCAGGTGATGGTGCACGCCGTTGGTCACTGCTGTACTTAAGAATTCATTTAATGCATGGTGTTCACTGAACACTTCCGGCAAGCCGACAAAGCCGGAGATAGCGGCCAGCAAAGCCAGCACCATCAGCGGAAAGGTCATCGCTATCGGGCTTTCGTGCAGGTGATGCTCCTGCTCATGTGTACCACGGAACTTACCGGTAAAGGTCAGGAAGTATAAGCGGAACATATAAAATGCGGTCATCAGCGCAGCGGCCAGCGCAGCATAATACAATACGGGATTGTGTGCATAAGCGGCAGCCAGGATCTCATCTTTAGAGAAGAAGCCCGCGAAGGGGGGAATACCCGCAATGGCCACGCAACCGATAAAGAAGGTTGCCTGTGTGATGCGCATTTTCTTGCCCAGGCCACCCATAGAGCGGATATCCTGCTCTCCGCCCATAGCATGGATCACGGAACCGGAACCCAGGAACAACAGGGCTTTGAAGAAGGCATGCGTCATCACATGGAAAACGGCAGTGGTATACGCCCCGCAACCAATGGCCAGGAACATAAAGCCCAGTTGGCTGACGGTAGAGTAAGCCAGTACTTTTTTAATATCATATTGACGGATCGCAATAGAAGCCGCCAGTAAAGCGGTCAGCAAGCCGATGATCGCAATGAAATGCAGGGCAGCTTCGGAATGATTATAAATAGCAGAGCTGCGCGCGATCATATAGATACCGGCCGTCACCATCGTAGCGGCATGGATCAGGGCTGAAACCGGTGTAGGACCGGCCATCGCATCGGGCAGCCAGGTATACAAAGGCAATTGCGCACTTTTACCCATAGCACCGATAAAGAAGCAAATAGCGATCCAGGTGTAGGTACCGCCGCTCATCACGGCCTGGTTGTTGCTGACCTGTGCAAACAGTTCGTTGTAGCTCAAAGTACTGAAGTGATACAACACCAGCATCATACCGACCAGGAAACCCAGGTCGCCGATACGGTTCATCACAAAGGCTTTTTTAGCCGCGTTGGTATAGTCGCGGTTTTTAAACCAGAAACCGATCAGCAGATAAGAACAAAGCCCTACGCCTTCCCAGCCGATAAACATGATCAGGTAGTTCGCACCCATTACGAGCAGCAACATGGAAAACACGAAAAGGTTGAGGTAGGCGAAGTATTTCACCACACCTTCATCGTCGTGCATATAGCTGGTAGAATACACATGGATCAGGAAACCCACACCGGTAATGATGAGCAGGAACAGGGAAGAAAGCGCATCTATTTTAAAGGCAAATGGAATCAGCAATTTGCCAGCCTGTATAAAATTAAACAGGGGGATGATGGTATCTGCGGCACCGCCTTTGACTTCAAAGAAAACGCCCAGCGACAGCCCGAAGGAGACCAGCATCATCAGGCTGGCTAAAAAACCCGCTGCCTGTTTGGGCATCGATTTCCAGCCAAGGCCATTGACCAGGAAACCCAACAACGGAAACAGGGGAATTAAGTATGCTAATTGTATCATATGGTACTAAAAAGGTAATTTCAAAATAAGAGCGTACTCCTTTGTGACGATTAATGCTTTAAGCGGTTCAGGATATTCACATCCACAGAATGTACCTTCCGGTACACCATCACGATAATGGCCAGACCCACGGCAACCTCCGCGGCAGCAACCACCATAATAAAGAATACAAATATCTGTGCGGCACTGTCATTGTACATTTTTGAAAATGCGGCCAGCAACAGGTTCACGGCATTCAGCATCAGCTCGATGCTCATAAAGATGATGATCGCGTTCCGGCGCATCAGGGCACCCATTACCCCGATACAAAAGAGGGCAAGACTCAGGAAAAGATAATATTGTATAGGCATTGTTTTTCTTTTTACTTTTTAATGAGGTTATTCCATATCCTTTTTACCGATCACAATCGCGCCGATCATAGCGCTCAGGAACAGTACACTGCTCAGCTCGAAGGGTAATACATAATGTTTGAACAATACCTGGCCCAGTACTTTGATCAGGCCGATATTACTGCTTTCTGTATTGATGACGCCCAGCAGGTTGGCCCGGCTGATCGCGGCTATGATAACGAGGAACAGGGTTCCGCCCGAGACGACCCCGGCCAGCTGTACCAGCCAGCTTTTCTGCGGTTCGGTATCGGCGTTCAGGTTCATCAGCATGATGACGAACAGGAACAGGACCATAATGGCGCCGGCATACACAATGATGTTGACAATAGCCAGGAATTGGGCATTCAGCAAAAGGTAATGGCCCGAAATGGCAAAGAAGGTAAGGATCAGGAAAATAACGCTGTTGACGGGGTTGCGGCTCAGTACCACACCCAGGGCGCAGCCTATAGCCATAATGGTCAGCAGCCAAAAAAGTATTTGTAAAATGTCCATTGCTATAAGGAGGCGTTTTGGTCTTTTTTAGGGTTAGGGATCAGCATATCTTCTTTTTTATAGATAAAGCTCTCGCGCGTAAAGTTGGCGGGCATTACCGTTTCGGAAAGGTAGATGGCATCTTTGGGGCAAGCCTCTTCGCAGGCACCGCAAAAAATGCAGCGCAGCATATTGATCTCGTAACGCGCAGCATATTTCTCTTCGCGGTACAGGTGCTTTTCATTTGCCTTTCTTTCTGCTGCCTCCATCGTAATGGCTTCGGCAGGGCAGGCCACGGCGCAGAGTCCGCAGGCGGTACAGTTTTCACGTCCTTCCGCATCACGGTTCAGCACATGCAGGCCGCGGAACACAGGGCTGAAAGAACGGGTCTCTTCAGGATACTGTACTGTAGCCTTTTTCTTGAATATATGACCGACCGTGATGCTCATTCCTTTGAGCAAAGCAGGCAGATAGAGGCGCTCTTTAAGCGTCATCGGGCTCCTGTCAATCGGTGCGGCACGTTTCGTTAGTTTTTCCATTTTCTTCTTTCCTCTTTTCCGGTTTATTTAAAAAGCCACAATATTGATGCCCCGGTGACCAGCATGTTCAGCAAGGCCAATGGGATCAGTGATTTCCAACCCAGGCGCATCAGCTGATCGTAGCGGAAGCGCGGTAAGGTCCAGCGGATAAACATAATCAGCAGGATCATACAAGTGATCTTGGCAAAAAATACGCCTACGCAAATGAGACTGAATAAGATCGGGTTCAGGGAGGCGGCTACGGCGTCCATACCGGGGAAGTTGTAGCTGCCGAAATACAGGGTCACCATTACAGCTGAACCGATAAACATATTGATGTATTCGGCAAACAGGAATAAACCCAGTTTCATAGAAGAATACTCCAGGTGATAGCCCATATTCAGTTCCGAATCACATTCTGCAAGGTCGAAGGGGGCACGGTTCATCTCTGCCATAGAGCAGGTAAAGAAGATGATGAAGCCCAAAGGTTGTTTGAAGAAATTCCAGGTAAAGTAGCCGTTGTCCCAGAATCCGTGCTGCTGCTGTGCGATATCACGCAGGCTCAGGGAACCACAGAGCATGAGCAACGCGATCAGGCTGATACCCATCGCCAGCTCATAAGAAATAGACTGCGATGCGGAACGGATGCTGCTCAGCAGGGAGAACTTGTTGTTGGAAGCCCAACCACCGATCATCACACCATACACACCCAGGCTCACCACACCGAACACAAAGAGGATGCCAATGTTGATATCGGCTACCTGCAGCGCAAATACATTACCATCGGCCAAAGGAATATCCGGCCCCCAGGGGATTACCGCACTGGTCATCAGCGCCGTGACCATAAACAGGAAGGGCGCCAGTAAAAAGAGAAATTTGGTAGAATTGGTCGGGATGATCTCTTCTTTCATAAAGAGTTTCAGGCCATCCGCCAGCGGTTGCAATAAACCAAAAGGACCCGCACGGTTGGGACCATAGCGGTCCTGCATCACGGCAGCGACCTTGCGCTCTCCCCAGGTAGCATAAGCAGCCACCCCGAAAGAGGTAAGGATGATGGCGAGGATCAGCCCCGCTTTACTCAGTATAAAAAACCAATCTATTTCCAGTAAGATCATGGTATGCAAAAAATAATTCGTTCGTAATAGTTACTCTTTTGCCCGCAAGCAAGCCACATTATTATCTGAAATCTTCCGAATGCGCCGGGCCTTCGATCTGACTCAGGTGCCGTTCCGGCTTGTTCACCTCACTCACATCGTGGATGTCCATTTTCATCACCGGTTGTTTGCCGATCACCTCTGCCAGCAGTTCTACCTGCGGCTCATGCACATTCTTATTATAATGGCCTTGTGAGATCACGCTGTGCCTGCTGATATTGCTTGGCCCTTCGATCACCCAGTCGCTTGTTTTTTTCTTTTCAAAACGGCACTCGTTACAGATCCAGCCGGGTTTACCATTACTGGCAATCGCTACTTCGCCCCACTCATCCTTACGCGCTGTCACGCGGAATACTTCTTCTCCACGCATCCACAGGCGTACTTCGCCACAGCAATCCGGGTTGCTGCAATTGCGGTGTGCATCCACAGGCTTGGTAAACCATACCCTTTGTTTGAAACGGAATGTTTTATCGGTCAGGGCGCCTACCGGGCAAACGTCGATGACGTTGCCGATAAAGTCGTGCTCCAGGGATTTGCTGATACAGGTACTGATGCGGGCGTGCTCGCCACGATCCAGGATACCATGTTCGCGGTAGTCGGTCAGTTGTTCTGCAGTAAACACACAACGGAAGCACATAATGCAACGGTTCATGTGCAACTGTATATATGGCCCGATATCTTCCGGCTCGAATGTACGGCGCTCAAATTCGGTGCGCGTACCTTCTTTACCATGTTCGTAACCCAGATCCTGCAAATGACATTCGCCTGCCTGGTCGCAAACGGGGCAATCCAGGGGGTGGTTCAGCAGCAGGAATTCGGTAACGCCTTTACGCGCGTCCACCACTTTCTCGCTGGTGATACTTTTGACTTCCATGCCATCCATCACACCGGTGCGGCAGCTCGCTACGAGCTTTGGCATCGGGCGCGGATCTTTTTCCGAACCCTTGCTCACCTCTACCAGGCAGGTACGGCATTTACCGCCGCTGCCTTTCAGGTGGCTGTAGTAGCACATGGTCGGGGGTGCAACTTCACCGCCGATCTTACGTGCCGCCTCCAGTATAGAAGTACCCGCAGGAACCTCTATGGTTATATTGTCTATCGTTACTTTAATGTTGTCGCTCATAATAATTGTCACTAAATTTCACACAGTGTACACAGAGGATATGAGTCACTGAGCACATATTTATAATTGTCCGTTTATAATGCGGTGCACTCCGTCTTTCAACAACACCTCATTAAAGTTGATCAGCATCCCTAATTTTATTCCTGTCAGTTTCAAATATGTCAGCACCTGCTTATAATGTACATCAGCTAGTCGCTCTACTGATTTTAATTCCAACAATACTTTACCATCAATAATTATATCCGCTCTAAATCCTATTTCCAGTTTTATCGTTTCATGTACTACCGGGATTGCTTTTTGCCTTTCATACACTATCCCGGTTTTATTCCATTCGTAACAGAATATCTCCTCGTAAACAGATTCAAATAATCCGGGGCCGTACAACCTGTGGATCTTGATACATTTATCCAGCACTAATCCGGAAATATCGTTTTCCTTATACATAGCCGTCTTATTATTTTCATCCCGCTCTACTCTTCACCTCTGTTCTTTGTGTACTCTGTGAGCAACCTTAAGCCACCACTTCCAGCGGATCAGCATAATGCGCCAATCCATAATTCCTTGTCTGGCTTTCTTCTGGATGCAGAATATGCCATTCAAATTCATCCCTGAAATGCCTGATGGCTGCTGCTACGGGCCAGGCCGCGGCATCACCCAGCGGGCAAATCGTATTGCCTTCTATTCTTCTTTGTATATCCCACAGCAGGTCGATGTCTGCCATCGTGCCCTGTCCGTATTCTATCTTTTTCAGTATGCGGTACATCCAGCCTGTTCCTTCGCGGCAGGGGCTGCACTGTCCGCAGCTCTCGTGCTTGTAAAAGCGGGCCAGACTCATGGTATGGCGCACCACGCATTGGTCTTCGTCCAGTACGATAAAGCCGCCGGAACCCAACATAGACCCCGTCTGGAATCCGCCGTCGGAAAGGCTTTCGTAATTCATATAACGGGTTTCGCCTTTTG
>DATJDO010000087.1:0-21256 GCA_035497375.1 Chitinophagaceae bacterium
GTGTATACCCCCACTTATTGGCTGGCCGCATCCTGGAGCTGGATAGAGCCGGACCTGATCTGGACATATACCAAATGGCTGAGCATCCTTGCTGTGGCAGGCCCCCTGCTGCTGATGTGGTTGACCGTGCGTTACCTCTCACCCAGCTTTGCCAAACGCATCGGCAGTATTGACGTGGTTGATGACGCCCCTGCCATACCGGTGCAAAAAACAAAAACGGCAACGCGCAGCGCAGGTGGAACCTTTTACCTGAAGTTGGCCAACCTGCTTACCCGCAACCCCCTGGCCAAAGCTGGGTTCAGCATTGCCTGGCTGCAGACCGACCGCAGCCGCAATTTTAAGATGCGGGTGTATCCCACATTCGCTTATGTACCGGTTTACTTTTTCTACATCACCACACAAAGCCGTAAGCCCCTGGCACAGATATGGGCAGATATGCCGGAGACTTCCATCTATGTGCTGCTGCTGTACATGACTTCTTTTGTCGTGTTGCAACTCCTGTCTATGCTGGTGTATAGTGAGCAGTACAAAGCCTCCTGGATTTACTACAGCAGCCCCGTGGCGCGCCCGGGTATGGTCATGGAAGGAGCCTTCAAAGGCATCTGGGTGAAATATTTTGTGCCTATGTTCCTGCTCGTCAGCTGCTTTGTGCTGTATGTATGGGGCTGGACAAAACTGCTGGATATTGCGCTGGCCTTTGTGAACATTACCCTGTTCGGTCTGTGCATCATGCGCGTAGCGCACCGCAGGTTGCCGTTTTCTGCCATGGAGCAGATGAACGAAAAAGGCAATCGCGTGCTCAAGACCATTTTTATCATGGTGGTGCCGATGGGCCTGGGATTCGGGCATTACTGGACCACCATTACCCCCTGGCTGTGGTGGATGAAGATTGTCTTTATGATCCTGTCTTCCATTTTGCTGTGGATGCTTTGGGACAGTTATAAGAATACCAACTGGGACGAACTAAAGAAAGTCGACCTGCAATAAAATTATTCATCATTTTAAGTATCATATTCACCTCATGTCTATTCAGAACTACCAACATACTACTGCCGAACGCCTGATGCGCTATGTGCAGATCGATACACAAAGCGACCCGGCATCGCCCACACAACCCAGCACGGAAAAGCAAAAAGATCTGAGCCGTGTACTGGTACAGGAATTGCATGCCATCGGGATCACAGACGCCGAACTTGACGAACACGGTTATGTGTATGCAACGATACCCGCGACAATAAATGAGCAAGTACCGGTTATTTGTTTCTGTTCACACGTAGACACCGCCCCGGATTGTAGTGGTGCAGGGGTGAAGCCAATACTGCATCGCAATTATGATGGTTCACCGATCAGCCTTCCGGATGATCCAGCTATCGTGATTACCACAGACAAACATCCTTACCTCAAACAAAGGATAGGAGATGATATTATTACGGCTTCCGGCACCACACTATTGGGTGCAGATGATAAAGCCGGTGTTGCCATCATCATGGACCTGGCACAATATCTGATGGCGCATCCGGAAATTCCGCATGGCAAGATCAGGATATTGTTTACCCCCGACGAAGAAATAGGCCGCGGCGTGAATGCGGTAGACATGAAACGTCTTGGTGCGGACTTCGGCTACACGCTGGATGGCGGCGAGCGCGGGCATCTCGAAGGCGAAAATTTCAGCGCAGATGCTGCTGTAGTGACGTTCAACGGCATCAGCGCACACCCTGGCTATGCCAAAGGCAAGATGGTAAATGCCATGAAAGTAGCCGGCTTGTTCCTGAGTAAATTACCGCTTGGTGAATGGTGTCCGGAAAGTACTTCCGGCAGCGAGGGTTTTGTACACCCGGTATCTCTGTCCGGAGAACTGGAGCAGGCAAAAGTGACCTTTATTATCCGCGATTTCGAAACCGCTCAGCTTACTGTGCATGAAGACCGCCTGAAAGCCCTGGCTGCAGAAGCAGTAGCGGCATTTCCCGGCTCTTCCTTTGAGATGAGTGTACAGGAACAATACCGCAATATGAAAGAAATACTGGTACATCATCCGCAGGTAATGGCCCATGCCGAAGAAGCATACAAACGTGCAGGTATACACGCCGAACAGATCAGTATCCGCGGTGGTACCGATGGCTCCCGTTTGTCTTTTATGGGTATGCCCTGTCCGAATATCTTTACCGGGGAGATGGGCATTCATTCCAAGCAGGAATATGTCAGCGTACAGGATATGAACCTGGCCGTTTCGATCTGTGTGCATCTGTCCCAGGTATGGGCCGGTAAATAATCACGCCGATGCGCCTGGTGTTCCTGTTCCTTTACCTAATGGCTGTCCTGCCTGCAAAGGCTTATTGGCAGCAGCATACGGCTACAACGATTTCCGTCAGCCTGGATGATCGCAACCATATGCTCAGGGGCTATGAGAAAATAGTGTACACCAACAATGCTCCCGATACCCTGGAGTTTATCTACATACACCTGTGGCCGAATGCCTATAAAAATGACCGTACCGCATTTTGCGAGCAAATGGTACAGTCCGGCAAAAAGGATTTTTACTTTGCCACTGAGGCCGACAGAGGTTATATTGATAGCCTGCGTTTTTATGCAGACGATGAACGGGCAACGTTTTTTGACGATGGCCGGAATGCCGATGTGATACGCTTGCAATTGCCGAAACCCCTGTTGCCGGGCAAATCGGTAACGATTGAGACCCCTTTCCGTGTGAAGATTCCCAAAGTATTCTCCAGGTTAGGGCACAGTGGTCAGGCTTATTTCATCAGCCAGTGGTTCCCTAAGCCCGCTGTGTATGACCATAAAGGCTGGCATCCTATGCCTTACCTGGACCAGGGAGAATTTTACAGCGAGTTCGGCAGCTACGATGTCAGCATTACCCTGCCCGAAAACTACGTGCTGGTCGCTACCGGAAATTGCAGTACGGAAGCAGAAAATGTGCACATGGACAGCCTTTCTCACTTGCCCTTTCCGTCCGATACGTTGTACCGGCAGAGTTTTCCTGCCAGCAGCAACACGCTCAAAACAGTGCGTTACATAGAAAACGATGTACATGATTTCGCATGGTTTGCCGACAAGCGCTGGATTGTCCGGCAGGATACCGTATCGGGGCTCGGAAATGACGGTGTAACAAAGATTACAACAGCTTTTTTACCCGCGCATCAAAAACAATGGGATACTGCGACTGCTTTACTCAAAAAGACAATCAACGGCTATGGAACCGCTGTCGGTAAATATCCCTATGCCACACTGAAAGCTGTAGAAGGAGACATGAGCGCAGGCGGGGGTATGGAATATCCTACAGTAACTGTTATCGACCGGGCTGTAGCCTCTGTGTTACCCACCGTGCTGATCCACGAGGCAGGGCACAATTGGTTTTACGGTATGCTGGGCAGCAACGAGCGCCTGTACCCCTGGATGGACGAGGGTATCAATAGTTTTTATGAACACTGGCTAGTTTCCGATAGCAGTAGAGATGTAATGGCTCAGCTGGAAGCGGTTTTGTATTACCAGCTTGCTGCCATGAATGAAGACCAGGCTGCCGCTGCTCCGGCCGAATCGTTCCGCCCCGGGAACTATGGTGCCGATGTCTACGTCAAATCCGCACATTTGATGGAATGGCTGGAAGCCTACATGGGCAAAGATGCGTTCCGGCGCGCCATGCAGGATTATTTCACCCAATGGAAATTCCGGCATCCCTATCCTGAAGATTTTAGAGCCGTGATACAGGCACATACCCACAAAAATCTGGACTGGTTTTTTGACGGTGCACTGGCAACAGACCGCAGGATCGATTTTAAGCTCAGTGGCGCCCGCAGGCGGGGAGACAGTTTATGGATCAGGGTCAGGAATAAGAGTGGTTTTGCTGCGCCCGCTGCAGTCAGCGTACTGAAAGACGATAGTACGGTAGTGCAGGCCTGGTCGGCTCCATTTACCGGAACGGCCAGGATCGGCGTACCCGCAACGGATGATTGGGACAAGATAAGGCTCAGTGCTGTTGCGCCGGATTTTAAACTGGCCAACAATGAATATCGTCGTTATGGGTTGCTGCACCGTGGGGGATTCCGCCTGAATCCCCTGGTGGGGCTGAACCGTTCCCGGTACAACAAAATGTATCTCCTGCCTGCAATGGGATACAATACCTACGATGGTTTTGGCCTGGGCCTGTTACTGCACAATATGAGCTGGCCCCAGTACCGCTTCCAGTATGCATTTGCACCATTATACAGTTTCGGTAGCAGGCAGCTCAACGGTGCCGGTGCCGCGGCCTATAGCTGGTATCCGGCAAGGATGTTTAAAGAGATTCGCTTGCAGGCCAACATCAAATCCTTTTCACAGGGTGTCGCAAAAATGAACATACCCGACCCCCTGTTTGCTCGGTACCTCAAAGTCGCTCCTTCCCTTGAGTTTGTTTTCCGCGAAAAGCAAAGCCATTCAACGGTAACCCGCAGCCTGCTGCTGAAACAATACACGATACAGGAACAATATTTTCAATACACTTTGGATCCTGTGGACAGTAATTATATTCCTTCACTGGCCCCTGCACAGCAACACACCTACTTCCTGCTGCGCTATGAACACCGCAATAAACGGGCCTTTCACCCCTTCTCCTACACCGCAGAAGCACAGTTTGGTGAAAGTTTTATCAAACTGGGCCTGGAAGCCAACGCCAGGGTAGACTACGATGTAAAGGGCAAATCCTTTTACCTCAGAGCCTATGCCGGTAAGTTCTTCAGTACAAAGACGACAGACAATTCGAGATATTGGCTGAATACGACCTACTCAGGTGTCAACGACTATCTCTACGACGGTATTTATTTCGCCCGCAATAAAAATGAAGGCTTCGGATCCCGGCAAATATCCATACAGGAGGGCGGCTTCAAAATTCCGACCAACCTGTATGCCAATGTATTGGGGCGCTCCGACAACTGGCTGCTGGCGCTGAATGTAAAGACCGATCTGCCCCTGGGTAAATTGCCGCTGAGGGTCTATGCCGACGCGGCCACTTTTGCCGATGCCGCACAGTCGAATCCCTCCGGGAGTAAAGTCTCCTTCAATGCAGGATTTGAATTGCACCTGTTTGGGGAGGCGCTGTCTATTTATGCACCGCTGCTGATGAGCAGCGATTACAAGGACTATATTTCAGGTATTTATACAAAAGACCGCTTTTTAAAAAGCATTGCCTTTTCGCTCAATATCCAGAATTTTAACTGGCTTCGGACCCATGAACAAATTTTCCGGCTGATCAACCGCTGATTTTTTGCCATCATTTTCTAATTTCAACCAAATTTTCAACAACACACATGCAGCAAACCACACTCATCATACACGGAGGCGCAGGCAATATTTACAAGGGCATGCTGACCGATCAGCAGGAAAAGGATTATACAGAAGGGCTGAAATATGCACTGGATCAGGGATACGAGATCCTGCGCCAGGGTGGTGCCGCTACAGATGCCGTGATTGCTGCCATTGTAGCGATGGAAGACAATCCCTTGTTCAATGCCGGAAGAGGTGCCGTATTCACCAAAAAAGGCCTGCACGAAATGGATGCCTGTATTATGGACGGGAAAGACCTGGGCGCAGGCGCTGTCGCGGGTGTGCGGAATATCAAAAACCCGATCCGCCTGGCCAACGAAGTCATGCTGCATTCCGGGCACGTGTTCCTGAGTGGTTCCGGTGCAGGCGATTTTGCCCTGCAGCAGGGCCTGGAATCGGCACCAGACGATTATTTCTTTAACAAAGAGCGCTATGAGCAATGGATTGAAATCCGCGACAGCAATTTCTACCAGCTCGACCACAAAGCCGACAATCTGAAGGGAGTAGCCCCCAATACCGATCATAAATTTGGTACCGTAGGTGCTGCGGCCTGCGACGCGCAAGGCAATATTGCTGCAGGTACTTCTACCGGCGGTATGACCAACAAACGCTTTGGCCGTATCGGCGACAGTCCTGTAGTAGGGGCCGGAACTTATGCCAACAATGCTACCTGTGCCATTTCCTGCACCGGCCACGGGGAGTATTTCCTCAGGGCGGCTGTGGCGCACGATATCTCCTGCCTCATCGAATACAAAGGTTTATCCCTGTCTGCTGCCTGCGATCTGGTGGTGAAAGACAAACTGAAAAAAATGGGTGGCGAAGGTGGCCTGATTGCCGTGAATGCGCTGGGTGAATCCTGCTTCTCCTACAACTCTACCGGTATGAACAGGGGCATGCGCAACAGCGAAGGGCAGGAAATCGTTGCTTTTTACGGGGAGTAGTGTAGTACCGGCGCTGTAACTGCTTTGCAAAAGTGCATCATTCCGAAAAGCAATTGTTTCATGCGTAGTGGGCAAACTTCACTTTGCTCCCTTTCAGGGGAGCAGTCATAGTGTGTTTAATATTCTTATACGGCAGCTCTTTGGCGGTAAGGTTTCCCGCTATTTATTATTTGCGGGTACCTGTTCCTATGGTAAACGCTCTGCTCCCTTTTTAAGGGAGTGCTGCCATAGAGGGATTTGTTTTCATGTTCTGATACAACAACTCTTTGGCGGTAGGGCTTCCCACGATTTATTATTGTGAGTACCTGTTACTATCGTAAACGCTCTGCTCCCCTTTTAGGGAGCAGAGCGCAGGACTGAGGTTTTTTTAACTTTTTTAGGACGAAACAACCTACCCCTATCCTCCCGCAGGACGGGACAAGCGCTCCCGGGAGGGAAACCGGCGTTCTGTCTGTCATTCCGAGGAACGAGGAATCTATACGTTGATCTGTGGTTTATCGTAGAGTCGTTGAAGTACACTCGTGAGCTGCGCTTATGCCGGTCTGGGATCGCTGGGAGTTACCCAGCCCTATCCTCCCGCAGGGCGGGACAAGCGCTCCCGGGAGGAAGAGCCAGCGGTAAGGCTGTTTTGCACCCATAAAAGCTTCGTGTCCTTCGCGGTTTTACCTTTGTGTGCTTAGTGGTTGAAAAAAGTCAACCCTATTTAACCAAACAGCATAAATCAAATGAAACAACTGGTCATCGCATCCGCCAATAAGAAGAAAATCGCCGAATTACAGGATCTTGTCGAAGGCGTACAGGTCTTATCGCTGAAGGACATCGGCTTCGATCAAACTATTGAAGAACCCTACCTCACTTTTAAAGAGAATGCCCTGCAGAAAGCGAAAACTGTATTTGCGTTCTGCAATCAAAACGTATTGTCCGACGATTCCGGCATTTCTGTGCTGACCCTCAACAACCAGCCCGGCGTATTCAGTGCCCGCTATGCAGGCGAAAATGCTACCGACCAGGAAAACCTGGACAAACTGCTGCAGGATATGGAGGGGAAAGAGAACCGGAAGGCATTTTATACCGCTGTATTGTGCCTGGTATGGGATGGGGTACCCCGTTACTTTGAGGGAACCTGCCACGGTACACTCATTCATGAGCCAAGGGGCAGCAACGGGTTTGGATACGATCCCATCTTTATTCCCAATGGCTATGACCAGACCTTTGCAGAACTACCACCGGAGGTCAAAAAGAAGATCAGCCACCGTGCACAGGCCATGCAACAGCTGGGCGATTTCCTGCGGGCACACAAATAGGCATCTTTTTAATTAAACGTTTGTTTAGTTTTAACATTTCTTCACAGATTTCCATTAATACATTTGCATCCTTCAATCTATTGTATCTGTGGAACTGGCACAAGTTGAAAAAGTCTCAAAGGCCCTTGCCGATGCTACCAGGCTTAAAATCCTGTATGACATGGCGGGCCGGCAGGATGATGGCACCCAGTGTTCCGGGATCGTCAATATGGTGAACCTGGCACAACCTTCCGATCACATTAAGACATTGCTGGAAGCAGACCTCATTACCCTCGAAAAAGAGGACAGGAGTCATTTGTACCCGGTCAATCGCCAGAATTTGCGCCATGATGCGACACAGAGCAAAGGGATCATCCTTTGAAATGGGCTTGAAGAAAAGTAAAAAGTCGGCCCTGCACAGGAAGTGCCGGGTACAAACAGACAAACTATGAAGAAACGTTTAAGATGGGGAAGAAACAGCAGCATTGCCTTGCTGTTACTGTCTTCTTTATCCGCTGCAGCCCAGGCTTCGGATTCAAACCCGGTATTGCCTGAAGTGACCCTGCAAAGTGCCATCGACTATGCCATCCGGTACCAGCCCCGCATACAGCAATCGCTGATCGATGAAGAGATTACCAACGCAAATATCAGGAGCCGCCTTTCGGATTGGTACCCGCAGGTCAATTTCAACTACAACCTGCAGCACAACTTTATCCTGCAGACCAGCATTATCGGCGGCAACGCGATCAAGTTTGGCGTAGACAATACTTCCTATGGACAATTTACCTTGTCCCAGGCCCTGTTCAACCGGGACGTATTACTGGCCAATAAGACAAAGAAAGATGTGCGCCTGCAATCGCGGCAAACTACCGAGAGCAACAAGATCGACCTCGTTGTCAATGTGACCAAGGCATTTTATGATGTACTGGCTACACAGCAGCAGATCAGGGTGGCTGAAGAGAATATTGCGCGCAATGAAAGAAGCCTGAGAGATGCGACCAGTCAGTACCAGGCTGGCGTTACCGATAAGATCGATTACAAGCGCGCTACCATTAGCCTGAACAACATCCGGGCTACAAAAAATGGTGCCGTGGCCTTGCTCGATGCCAAAGTCGCCTACCTCAAATCCCTAATGGGCTACCCGGAGAATGAAATCCTTGCCGTGGTAGCAGATAGCCTGGCCATGGAGAACAGTATTGCCCTGGACACTCTGCAGCAGCCCGACTATACGGCCAGGGTAGAGTACCGTCAGCTCGAAACGCAGAGAAGCCTGTTGCGTTCCAGCATCCAGTACAATAAGCAGAGCTTCCTGCCTACCGCTTCGTTGATTGGTGCATACAACCTCAACTACCAGAACAACGATTTCAACAAACTGTATCTGAATAATTTCCCCAACTCCTATGCAGCCGTTACCGTGGGTTTGCCCCTGTTCCAGGGTGGCAAACGCTGGGCGAATATCCGCGCTGCAAAACTGCAATTGTCGCGCAGTGATGAGGATGTGATTAATATAAAAAATGTAGTGAACCAGCAGTATGAGCAGGCCTTAGCCACTTACAAAAGCAGCCTGGAAAACTATAGTGCGCTGAAAGAAAACGTATCGATTGCAAAAGAAGTGTACGATGTCGTGCAGTTGCAATATAAATCCGGTATCAAAACCTACCTGGAAGTCATCACCGCAGAGACGGACCTGCGCAGTGCACAGATCAACTATTTTAACGCCCTGTACCAGGTGCTGGCCGGTAAGACGGATGTACAGAAAGCCCTGGGACAGATCACTATTACAACACCATAACGCTTACAAATTTTAGACAATGAAGAACCGATATCAATATATCTCCAGCCTGTTCCGGTACAGCGGTATAGCCTCCCTTTTATTGCTGGCTGCCTGCGGAGGAAAGAAAGAAGGCCCTAAAGCACCACCGCCTCCATCGGTACTGGTACAGCAGGCACAGGCTACGGATGCTGTGTTTTACGATGAGTATCCGGCCACCGTTACGGCATTGGAGATGGTAGAACTCAGGCCCCAGGTCAGCGGCTTTATTACCGGCGTACATTTTGCAGATGGTGCCCGTGTCAAAAAAGGACAGTTGCTGTATTCCGTTGACGAGCAACTGTATTCCGCCAACTACGCGCAGGCTGTAGCCGGCCTGCAAGTGCAGGAAGCCAACCTGGTCAAAGCCCAGAAAGATGCCGATCGCTACCACGAGCTGGATAAAAACGAAGCGATTGCCAAGCAGGTGGTCGATAATGCAGATGCTGCACTGGAAGTTGCCAAAAAGCAGGCTGCTGCAGCAAAGGCCAATATCCAGGCCGTGCAGACCAGCGTGCGCTACACGAAAGTATACGCACCCTTTGATGGCGTGATCGGTATCTCGAACGTAAAAGTAGGCGCTGCGGTTACTGCCGGACAGACCATCCTGAACACCGTATCTACCGATGGCAACCTGGCTGTAGACATCAACATTGAGCAGAACGACATCTTCCGTTTTTCAAAATTGCTGTCTGAAAAGAACAATCCTTCCGATACCACCTTTAAGCTGGCCTTCGGCACCCAGGAATATCCTTATCCAGGTAAGATCGTATTGCTGGACAGAGCTGTGAATCCGCAAACAGGTACCATAAAGGCAAGACTTGATTTTCCAAACAGGGACAATATGTTGCGTGCAGGCATGAACGGTATCATCCGCGTAAGGAATAACGAAGGACACAATACCGTTGTGATCCCGTTCAAAGCCGTGGTAGAGCAGCTGGGAGAATACTTCGTGTACATCCCCGGCGACAGCAATAAAGTGTCGCAGCGTAAAGTAGTGCTGGGCAATGCACTGGGCGCCGATATCATCATCAAAGACGGTTTAAAAGCCGGTGAACCCATCGTTGTTGAAGGCGTACAAAACCTGCGCGAAGGCGTGAAAGTCAATATCGGGGCACCTGCAGCAGCTGCGGCCCCGGCTAAATAGTTATCAACTGATTGGTTGCTCCGGCAACACAAAGCATCAACAAATGATTGCAGATACTTTTATTAAAAAGCCGGTAACGGCCATAGTTATTTCCATTGTCATCGTACTGGTCGGTATCATCGCGATGATAAACCTGCCGGTAGCGCAATACCCGAATATTACCCCGCCCACCGTGACGGTATCGGGTAATTTCACCGGCGCAGATGCACAGACGGTAGAGCAGACCACGACAACTGCCATCGAAACGCAGATCAACGGTACCCCGGGCATGACCTATATGTCCAGCAACAGTACCAGCAGCGGGCAAAGCTCCATCAACGTGAACTTCGATATCGGTACCGATGTCAACATCGCCGCGCTGGATGTACAGAACCGCGTCAGCGTGGCGCAACCCACACTGCCCGATGCCGTAAAACGTTTGGGCCTTACGGTGCGCAAACGGAATCCCAGCATCATGGTGGCCCTGGCCATCTATTCACCGAACGGCACACACGATGCTACCTTTATCGGTAACTATGCGAATATTTACCTGAAAGATGCCTTGCAGCGTGTGCCCGGGGTAGGGGATATCGTATCCCGTGCCGATGACTTCGGTATGCGGATCTGGCTGAACCCCTCCAACCTGGCGAACCTGGGTATGACCCCTGCAGATGTAACGGCGGCGCTTGCCGAACAGAACCTGCAGATCGCTGCCGGTACCGTGGGTGGTAACCCCCAACCGAACAGCCAGGCGTTTGAGTACAGTATCCTGACCAACAGCAGGCTCAATACGGTAGAGCAGTTCGAAAATATCATTGTCCGCACGCAACCGGCTACCGGTACCATTGTGTACCTGAAAGATGTAGCCCGCGTGGAGCTGGGTAAATTCGACTATGGCAGCAATGCCTTTGTGAATGGCAAGCCCGCGGCCTTTATCCTGATCTACCAGGCTCCCGGTGCCAATGCGCTGGAAACCTTTGAAGGCATCAAGAACGCAATGACGGAACTGAAAAAATCTTTCCCCAAAGACCTGGATTATGCGATGCCCCTGGAGACCGTCACCGTGGTGAAAGTATCCATCAGCGAGGTATTGCATACACTGGTAGAAGCATTGTTGCTGGTGATCTTCGTGGTGTTCCTGTTCCTGCAGAACTGGCGCGCCACCCTGATCCCTGTACTCGCGATTCCCGTTTCGCTGATCGGAACCTTTATCTTCTTTATCCCCTTCGGGTTTACGATCAATACGCTCACCCTGTTTGCCTTCGTGCTCGCCATCGGTATCGTGGTGGATGACGCCATCGTGGTGGTGGAAGCCGTGCAACATTATATAGACCATCATAAGCTGTCGCCGAAGGAAGCCACGCGCCGGGCGATGAAAGATATCTCGGGGCCTGTAATCGCCATTGCGCTGATCCTCGCAGCGGTATTCGTGCCAGTAGGATTTATACCGGGCATCGTAGGCCGCCTGTACCAGCAGTTTGCGATTACCATTGCTGTATCGGTGATCATCTCCGCCTTTGTGGCTTTATCACTGACACCGGCTTTGTGCAGCATCATGCTGAAACCATCCAAAACAGCTACAGACAAGAAAAACGCACTGGACCGGTTCTTTGATTGGTTTAATAAAGGCTTTGGCCGCATGAACCGCTCATATACCAGCGGCGTGGCTAAGTGGATCCGCGCTACGCCACTGGTGCTGGTCTTTTTAGGATGCCTGTTCGTGGGGCTGTTCTTTATGTTCAAAGCCAAACCTTCCGGCTTTATCCCTTCAGAAGATGAAGGCCGCCTGTATGTAACCTACGAAATGCAGGAAGCTGCCTCCACTACCCGCAGCAAGGAAATGCTGAAAGACATCCTGGCCCGCGTGGAATCTGTACCCGGCGTGCGCCTGGTGGGTGGGCTGGCCGGTTTGAACATCATCAGCTTCTCCAACAAATCCAATGTGGGTACCCTGTTTGTGAACCTGCATACCTGGGACGACCGGAAATCGAAAGAGACGCAACTGGAAAATATCATTGCGGAGATCAGGAAAAAGACAGCGGATATCAAAGAAGCACGTGTGCTGGTGATCGCCCCGCCGGCGATTCCCGGCCTGGGGCAGACCGCAGGCTTTACCTTCGAGCTGCAGCAAACTACCAGCACCGACGATATCCAGAAATTTGAAGCCGTGGCGAAGAAGTTCCTGGCCGATGTCAACCAGCGGCCGGAGATAGCGATGGCCTATACTTTCTTTACCACGCATACACCCAGTTACCAGGTCGATGTAGACAAAGAAAAAGCCAAGAAAATGGGCGTGTCTATATCCGATGTCTACAGTACCATGTCTACACTGATGGGCAGCAGCTACATCAACGACTTCAATATATACGGGCGTAACTTCCGCGTGATGGCGCAGGCCGACAGCAGTTTCCGCAGTTCGGTAAACGAGCTGGGTAAATTCTACGTGCGCAACAACCTGGGGGGTATGGTGCCCCTGAGTTCGCTGGTATCGGTAAAAGTGGTCGAAAGCCCTTCGCTGATCTCTCACTACAATATCTACCGTTCGGTAGAGATCAACGGATCGCCGAAGCCCGGCTATTCCAGCGGCCAGGCCATCGAAGCGCTGAAAGAAGTAGCGAAGACTTTGCCTGCAGGGTATGGTTATGAATTCTCCGGCCTCAGCCGCGAGGAGATTTCCGCGGGCAACAGTACCGGCATCATCTTCGGCATTACGATTGTATTTGTGTTCCTGTTCCTGGCCGCACTGTACGAAAGCTGGTCTATACCATTCTCCGTATTATTCGCTGTGCCGATCGGGGCCTTTGGTTCTATCCTCACCCTGCTGTGCCTGCCCAGCCTGACCAACAATATCTATGCGCAGATCGGACTGATCACGCTGATCGGTCTGGCAGCGAAGAACGCCATCCTGATCGTGGAGTTTGCCAAAGAAAGGGTAGACCACGGTACCGACATTGTGGCGGCGACGATACAGGCAGTGAACCTGCGTCTGCGCCCGATCATCATGACCTCCCTGGCCTTTATCCTGGGTGTGTTGCCCCTAGCCTTCGCCAGTGGTGCCGCAGCCGTTTCCAGGCAAACCATTGGTTGGACAGTATTCGGCGGTATGCTGGCAGCGACCACGCTGGCCATCTTCGTGGTGCCCGTTCTGTTCGTGCTGATCACCAAGTTTTCCTATGGCAAAAAACTCAAACGGATCAAAGAAGAGCAGGAACGTATTGCGCTAATCGATAAGAATATCACATCTGGTGGAAAATAAACAAATAGGTTAAAATAAAAAGCCCGCTCCGTTACGACGGAGCGGGCTTTTTGCTGGTTTATAAGCTACTATTTTTTAATTAACAGGTGCTTTTGTTGCGCTCCTTCTGTATCCTTGAGCAGGATAATGTAGCTGCCCGCAGCCAGATGTTTTACATTGATCGCTTTGCCTGTATACTTCTGTTCCTGGATGGTTTTACCCTGCATATCCATGATCAGCAGTTGTTCCCAGCGTGTGTCTTCCGAAATATAAATTTCATCGCTTGCCGGGTTCGGGTAGATAATGTTCCCATGGACCAATTCCTTTTCAGCGATGCCTGTTGTTCTTGAGAAAACGGACCCTGGGCTTGAGCAAGCTATTTCACAGGTTAACGGTATTGAAGGGGGGACTACAGTGACAACATACGCAGTTCTGACACCACCAGACCAGCAATAGACTGTTATCGTAGTAGGAACAGGTGGGGGGGCGCTTGTACAGGGAGCCGATACCGAAGTAATCGTGCGGACACTGCCATCGGACTGCAGGATATACTCGGTGACACAACAGCCATTAGGATCACAGGGTAAAACCGCATACCAATGAGTAAAGTAGCCAGCTTCTGCACCAAGACAGGTTCTTAGACCGGGCGACAAATTATATTCGAGCAGGTAATAGCAGGCAGAAGGTTTGCTCAGGATAATATTACCGCCGTATTCAATAAGCAGCAGTTTCGATATTTTTTCCATGATCGGCCCTACATTATAGCAGCTTAACAGGCAGGGGCCGCATGTATCACATTGCGATACAATAGAGTGGTCAACTAATCTTATCTGTACTTTACCGTTACAGATTCTTGTCTGGATATCTACGTAAACAGTAAATAAGCAAGGCCCTAAGCCATTAACCGTTTGATTGGGGTAAATCTTTTGAATTACAGGTCCCCAGGGAGCAGTACAGGTATCGCATAAAGGTGTAAGCGTGCCCTGGGCACGCAGACTGCCGGAAAACAGGGAAATCGATACAAAAAATGCAAGCAGCAAGCTTTTAATCTTGTTGGAGTGTTTCATACAGTTTTGTTTTATTGTTACTGAGAAGATACTCTCTTCCCTGAGCCCTACTTTTTTCTAAAGGTGTTCGGGTATTCCTTCAATGTGTTACAAAAAGAACGCAATAGATTTTTGGGTTATGTGCTTTAAACACGAATTTAGAGGAGACAATAAGCAGTATTCGGGAGTTCTTTATAAGTGGCTCATTTTTCGGATAGCTGGTCCGAAATACAGGATAACTGGTCATGATGAGGTACGTGTACGCAAGAACTGAATAAAAAATGATGAAGATTTGTGCGGTAATAGTAGCCGGATTCTATACCTGGGATATACCTGATGGGCATAAAAATGGCCTCCCGCATTTGCGGGAGGCCATTTTTTGTTTGTTTAAAATCTATTTTTTTATCATCAGGTGTTTCTGCTGATGGCCTGTAGCTGTTTCCAGCAGGATCATATAAGTGCCTGCTGCCAGGCCGTGTACATTGATGGCCTTCCCGGTATTGTGGTGCGCCTGTATCGTTTTGCCCTGCATGTCTGTAATGAAGAGTTGCTCCCAGTCTCCGGCTATATGCAATTCCTCGTCTGTAGGATTGGGGTAAATGATGCTTGTATGTTCAACCGTAGTTTGCTCTGCTTTCCCGGTAGTTTTTGCTGTAAAAATGCTGGCTGTGGCAGTACATGCCGGTTCACAGGTCAGTGGGGTAGGCGGTGGAACCACATTTACCGTGTATGGTGTACGGACACCCATAGACCAGCAATAAACAGTAATGGTAGTGGGTATGGGTGAGGGCGGAGTACCTCCACACGGAGACGATGCCGTAGAGTTGGCCCTTACACTGCCATCTGCCTGCAGTACATATTCTGTGATACAGCAACCATTTGTCTCGCAGGGTAGCGCGGAATACCAATTGTCATGCAAACCGGCCTCCATACCCATGCAGGCTTCCAGGGCGGGAGACAAAGAAAATTCCAACAGGTAATAGCAGGACGAAGGCTTGTTGAACACAATATTGCCGCCAAGGTCGGCCAACAGTAGTTTTGTGATCTTCTGCATCAGGTATCCAACGTTGATACAATACAGATCGCAGGCCGAGCTGGTGCTTTTCGGTGCGATATACTGATCCAGCGTTCTGACCTGTAGTTTGCCGCCGCATAGGCGTGTCTGTATGCTCAAACGAACATCGTACAGACAAGAGGGGGTCATAAAAGGAACGGTCTGGTTGTAATAGATTTTTTGGATCACTGGTCCCCAGGGCGTGGTACAGGTATCACAGGGGCCGGTAGCAGTAGGTAGCCCAAAAGAAGGAGCGGGTAAGAACGACACAAAAAGCAGGCACAATAGGAGAAAATTTTTGATCTTGTCGAAGCGTTTCATAAAATTTTTGTTTTGTGGTCAGACCGGAAAGCATACGCTCTTCCCTTGCGCCCTACTTTTTTCTGAAGGTGTTCGGGTTTTCCTTTTAAATATTCGACAACAAAAATATATGATATTTTTCTATAAAAAATGAGGAAAAAACCACGATTTTTCTAATGTATTTTCGGGCAGGCCAAAGAAGGCAGACAAGCCGGTGGACATAAAGGAAAGCCCTCTTGCAGGGGGCGAAAGGAAAGGTCGCTTTGCTTAAAATAAACTATCTTGCTCCATCATTTTTACCAGATAATCAGAATTTCATGTCTTTGACGATAAAAGCCTGCACTTCAGACGCCGATTATAAAGCTTTTGTACAGTTTCCCTTCGATTTGTATAAGGGTAATCGCTATTGGGTACCCCCGATGAAAAAAGATGAGCTGAACTCTTTACGCCCGGAGACAAACCCGGCGTTCAAGAATTGTGAGGCGCAATTCTGGCTGGCATTGAAAGACGGGAAAGTAGCAGGCAGAGTAGGAGCTATTATCAACAAGCCTTATAACGAAAAGACCGGCGAGCAACTATGTCGTGTGAGCCGCATCGAATTTATCGATGATCAGGAAGTAAGCGCTGCCCTGCTGCAAACGGCAGAACAGTGGGGCAAAGAAAAGGGCATGAAGGGCATCCACGGCCCGCTTGGTTTTTCAAACCTGGATCACCAGGCCATTATGATCGAAGGTTTTGATCACCTGCCCTCCATTGCGTCAGAATACCACCTGCCTTATTACAAAGCTCATTTTGAAGCGGCGGGTTATGAAAAGGAGATGGATTGGGTAGAGTTTCGCCTGAAACTGGAAAAGGAAATACCGGAAAAAGCGCTGAAACTGAATGACATGATCCAGAAGCGCTACAACCTGAAGGTCATTCACTTTACGAACCGCGGCGAAATGAAAGTGTATGCGCAGAAAATTTTCGACCTGCTGAACAGCGCCTTCGGCGACCTGTTTAGTTTCGTAAAAATGGATCAGGAGCTTTGCGATTTCTATATCAACAAATACTTCAACTTCCTGAACCCTGAATTCGTGAAAGTGATTGAGGATAAAGACGGCAACCTGATCGGCTTTATCATCAGCCTGCCTTCGCTGAGCGAGGCCATGCAAAAGGCCAAAGGAAGCCTGTTCCCACTGGGCTGGTGGCACCTGTCGCAGGCGCTGAAAAAGCCGAAAGTAGTAGACTTGCTGCTGACGGGCATCCACCCGGACTGGCAGGCCCAGGGCGTCAGCGCTTTGCTGATCACCGAACTGCAGAAAGTAATGCAGAAGAACGGTACGGAGTATGTAGAGACTACTGGTATGCTGGAGACAAACGAGAAAGCCATCAACCACTGGAAGAACTACGACCACATCCAGCACAAGCGGAAACGCTGCTTCAGGAAAATGTTTTAAGCATCAATGACCCGATATTTTATTGAAGTACAATACAATGGCACTGCCTTTCATGGGTCGCAGATCCAGGGGCAGCAAGTGACTGTGCAGGGCGAGCTTAACAAAGCCCTTTCCCGGTTCCTGCGCAGGCCGGTAGACACTTTGGGCGCCAGCCGGACGGATGAAGGTGTCCATGCACTGTGCAATTACTATCATACTGACCTGGACATTGCGCTGGACCGGAAAATCCTGTACAACCTGAACGCCCTGTTGCCTTCAGCTCTGTCGGTAAAAAATATATACACCTCTGTCGACCCGGTCGCTAATGCCCGTTTTGATGCGATACGCAGGCGTTACCGTTACCGTATCTATTTTAAAAAAGACCCTTTCCTGTTCGAAAGAGCATTGTTGTACCCCTATGCCATAGACCGGGAACTGTTGCACCAGACTGCGGCAATGCTCCGGGAATACACCGACTTTGAAACTTTCAGCAAGAGAAACGCGCAGACCAAAACATTCAAATGTACGCTGTACCGCAGCGAATGGGAAGCAGTGGGCGATGAGTTGCATTTTGTCGTGGAAGGCAACCGCTTTCTGCGGGGTATGGTGCGGGCCCTGGTCGGTACGCAACTGCGTGCCGCACGCGGCAAATTTTCGCTGGACGGTTTTAGGGAAATTATAGCCTCCAAAGATTGCAGCCGAGCAGACTTTAGTGTGCCGGGTTTTGGTTTGTACCTGGAAGAGATCGCTTACCCCGAGGGTTTGTTGGTCCCTTTGGCATAAAAAAAGGTTGCCGTTCTCAGAACAACAACCTGGGGAATACTTTTGCGCCTTTATTTCTTTGCGGCTTAGCGTGCAATAGCCAGTTGACTTTCACGCAAAACGCTTACATCAACAGGTCCTTAAAATACTTTTCGGACTTTTTACCAATCGCCACACGTTTTTCGATGTAGCTGTCCACCTTATCCTTAGGGAAGCGGAAGCGGTATTCCGGATCCGGGTAAATATCCATCACGAACAATTCGTAGTCGGGATTCCATTTCTGCAGCAGGTCTTTGTCTATCTGCAGCTCTTGTTCCAGTATTTCGAGACTCAAAGGTTCTTTCAGCGTGATGATGGACATATTTTTCATCTCTTCAGGAGTGAAGGCTGGTTTAGGTTTGACCTTTTTCATTTCTCCTTTTGCCGGTGCCATTTCCGGGTGCATCACATAGTCATCCGGTATTTTGCCGCAGCCGATGAACGTCTTCATGTTTTCGAAGATGGAGGCCGTAGCGACAAAGGCCATCACATGGCCCTGCGTCTCGCGGGGCAGGTAGGGTTTGATGACCCAGAAATTGCGGCTGCCCGTTTTTTCAATCGCACGCTTTACCGGGGTCGGGCCGCAGTTATACGAAGCCACCACCAGCAGCCAATCCTCCATCTCGTTGTACAGGTAGTTCAGGTATTTTGCCGCGGCATTCGTGCTTTTGAACCAATCGGTACGGTCATCGCGCTTGCCGTTTACGGTCAGGCCCATCAGGCGCCCGGTTTCTTCCATAAACTGCCAGGGACCTACGGCGCCTACCGGCGAAATAGCCCTGTTGTTCAGCGCCGACTCAATGACAGCCAGGTATTTCAGCTCATTGGGCAGGTTGTTCTTTTTAAACACATTGTCAATCATGGGGAACTTGGTTTTCGCCCGGGAATCGACAACGTTTAAAGTCTTATTGTGGGAACTCATGTAGGATTTGACAAAATCCATCATGTAATCATTCATGCCACCGAAATAGCTTTTCTGGCCGGCAAGCGGAACCATAGCTTTTTTGCGGGCATCTTTGGTTGCGGCAAGGTTCATCGCAATGATAGTCCTGGCCTCTTCCTCCTTACAAAACTGTGCCCTTGCACGGGCCGAATCCAGCCTGATCTTCTCTCTTTTTTCGTCTTTGGCCGCGTCGGGGCGTTTAGCCGCCAGGCGGTCTTTCCAATACTGTGCCTGTGCCGAAAATGCGAGGCCCAGGAAGAGTGCTGAAAGAAAAAAATGTTTACGTTGCATAGTTTGTTGTTGCTAAAATAAATAAAATCACTTACAATGACAATATTCATGAAGAGCTGCACCCAAAATTCGCAAGGTGTATAGATACGAAATGATGCAAATCAGTGTCAGACACTGGCTTTGCATCATTGGATAAATTGATAGTTGGAACGACTATTTTTTCTCTACTTCTTTGTTGTTGATACCAGCCTCAATGTCACTCTTCACTCCTTCCTTGGCATCGTTAAACTCACGGATGCCTTTTCCAATCCCACGTGCCAGTTCCGGTATTTTCTTACCTCCAAACAACACGATAACAACCAGTAAGATAATTCCCCATTCTCCGCCGCTGGGCATAGACAAAAGGAATTGCGGGTTGATGTTTGCCATAGTCATGATCTGCTTTTTTAAAACTTATATACAAATATACCCACTAAAAATGAAAAGAAGCGTGAAAATCTGGGAAACGCCCTTTATGATAACAGGCCTGCAACAAAAGAGATATCATGCATCATAGCTCCTTTTATACCCGTATTTAACCCAGCTGCCCGGTAAAATGATTGGAAGCAAGCGTTTTTAATGTGCTTACGCCGGAATGATCGATGAAACTGTTTCAAACTGTTCGTACAACACAAACCTGCTTTGTTATGCCCTTTTTTGTTGTACCTTTTTATTGGGGAAGAAAGTCTCCAGCCTCCTCAATATCCCCTTTGTAAATAATGTCCCCGTTATGCACAATGATTACGGTCGGCAACGAAAGAATGTTAAATACGCTTTTTGCTGTTGTGTCGCCTGTGGCTACCGGGAAGTGGTACAATTCCGATACCGTTTTTTGCGCTTTTGTGTTTGCCGCACTATCGGCAGACTGTAGCAATACCGCTATTATTTCCACCTGGGGCCTCCCCTGGTATTGCAGATACAGGCTATCTACCAGCGGGAACTTTTTATAACAAACCCCGCAGCTTTTGGACCAGAAATCCAGGACGATATATTTATCTTTTGAGTAATCGCTGTGCAGCCTTGTATTCTGGTACACAATATGCCAATCCTGTGGTGCTGCGATCTTAAGGGAAGTGTTGGTGGTGCCGTAATTGGAATAATTGTAGGCCATAAGATTCAGATAGCGTATGCAGATGAATACGGTTAGCGCCAACGTTGCAAAGCCGACTGCAATAGGGATAAATCTCTTTGAGAAGAGTTGGTACGCAAAAAATATGGCTGCCAGTTCGCAGGGCAGGCGCGGCAGGCTAAAAACAGAGCTATGCCAGCCCCCTTCTATAAGCCTGAGAGCTATGTCCCATAACAATAAGGAAAGCGATAATATGATATAGGTCGATAGCAAGCGACCAGGGTCGCGCGACTCTACGCGATAAAAGATAAGGAGGCTGGCAACGAAAAAGCTACAGGCACCCAGCAAAAGATTAATATCCAAGTCATTGGCGCGTAACATATCCATGAGGCGCGCATTCAGAAAGCCGATCAGGAAGGTGAGGAAAAAGAGCCGTAAAAATCGTTTCATGTTTAAATTTTTATTTCGATAGGAATAACTGTCTGCTGTCTCCGGAGGCAGCAGACAGTTTATTGTTTTGTCTGAGGAACGCTAACGCTTGATGCTGGTCACTTTCGAGCTTGCTTGGAGCATCAATACCTGTAAGGCCTCGGCGATCCAGAGGTCATTAAACCGCCCTTACAGCCCCCTGAACAGTTGCTTGACCC
>DATJDO010000088.1:0-3335 GCA_035497375.1 Chitinophagaceae bacterium
GGTCATATTAATCAGCCCTACACCGGTAAAGATAAAGATCGCACGGAATACCAAAGCGCCGATCACACCCCAGAACAGGACTTTATGATGCAGCTCTTCCGGCACATTGAAAAAGCCAAACACCAGGATAAAAACGAACAGATTGTCTACCGACAGGGCTTTTTCGATCCAATATGCAGACTGGAACTGGGTAAATTTTTCAAAACCCATAATATAATAAATCACACCGCTGAAAATCATCGACAAACTGATCCATACCAGCGACCAGGCCAGGGCCTCTTTATTGCTCACCTTGTGTGTGTGCTTGTTAAATACACCCAGATCCAGCAAAAGCATTATAAACACCAGCACCCCAAAGGCCGTCAGTACGCCCGGGTGATTGATCAGGTTATCCATGATAAGGTATCAGACTTGTAACAGTGAAGTGCAAAAGTAACTATTAATCAGGCATATAAAGCCTGGCTGCCGGAACAAAAATCACAAAAAAAAGCGAAGTATTTTTACTTCGCTTTTTACAAGTTAGCTCACCATTGCCTATCCGATACAGGTAATGGTATTGGCCCTCAGGCCCCGGGCTATAAAGTCTACTGTGGCATCAATAATATCTGTGGCGCTGCCTTTGTACGATCCGAACGAAATCTCAAGCTGCATACCCCGCAGCATATTAGTGCACACTTTAGTGATCACATCAATCTGATCCATATAACTCACATCAAAGGTCCCTTCTTCGATACCAAAATGTATAATCTTTCTCAGGATACCTTCCTCTGTCTCGTTATAGCGCTGCTTGATCGCACTGAAGATGCAGGCATTTTCTGAAGAAAAGCCGACCGTCATGATCTTGTACAGCAGCTGGCGTTTTCTCAGCGCCCGGTATTTTGTCGTTGCAAAAGCCCTTAGTTTCTGCTCAGCGGTATCTTCTTTACCGATCGCCATCACAATATTCTGCTCAATATTTTCTTTTTCTTTATCTACTACGGCCTGGAAAATTTCTTCTTTGGTGGCATAATAATAGTAAAGACTGCTCTTCCCTTTTCCGATTGCCTTGGCGATATCTTCCATCGTAGTTTTTGCAAGGCCAAACTGCTGAAAGAGTTTTTGAGCAGCTTCTATAATTGCGGCTTTGGTGATCTCATCCTTCGTCATGTTCATTACAGCAAATTTAATTTTATTACAAATGGGTTAGGTTTAAAGTATTGAAAATTCATTTTATGCTAACATTGGTTACGCGGTAGCGCGGATCATATTTCCCGACAGCCATCGCACAGGCCCTTTCCGGTTCAGCCACCTGAAAGCAACAATACCGGTAAGCGCACAGCAGAAACCGGCGATGACGTCCAGTACATAGTGATGACTCGTGTACACTGCGGAAAACCAGATGCCCAGCATCAGTATAGCAAACAGGATATTGATCTTTCCCAACTTGTTCTTTAAGCCATAATACAGCACCAGTACCGGATAGGAAGAGTGCAGGGAAGGCATGGCTGCAAATACGTTAGAACTCTTTTCGTAAATAGAACTGAAAACAGGAGTATGAAAAAAAGCATCGAAACGACTTAAGCCCCCGGTATTACCTGGTGTGTTGGCAATAAATTCGAAACCATGCTGCTGCACGTACCAGGGCGGAGCGGCCGGATAGATATAGTAGATCACGAAACCGATGAGGTTAATGAGCAGAAAGCTGAGACAGAAGTAAATGAACTGGTCTTTCTTTTTGAAAAAAAGATAAATGGCAAAGGCCATCGGTACGGGAACCCAGGTCAGGTAAAATATCCCGCTCAGCACATCGAGAAATGAGTGATGATACAGATTCCAGTATTCATTGGGTGTAACTATATTGCCTCCGGCGGTAAAGCCGAATATTGATTTTTCCAGCTGATACAGAGATTCAATGTGTACAGGATTGTACTCATAGTTCGGGAAGGCCTTCATGTAGTCGAAGATGACCCAATACACGATAAAAATGGAAAAGCCGATAATCAGTTTCCGGCTGACCCTGGAAGCAAAATACAGTACATTAGCCAGCACAACCAGGAAGACCTGGTCGGGTTTATACCCGACAATCACGCGGGACAGCAACAGGTATACCGCCGATAACAACAGCATCGTTACGATGCTTTTTGTATTCAGCAAAGCCTTAGCCGGGGTCATAGTCAGAGATGATAATCTTTCCGCCATATTACATTTTAATACGCTCAACATTTACTTTTCCCGTCACGGCATCTGTACCTTTCAATTCGATATAGACAACATTAGGCGACCAGAAGGTGCCGCCATCTATTTTCAGGTACACACGCTTCAATACTGTGTTGCTACCGTTCGCTGTTGCAAAAACATAGTAGTGCCCGTCTTCCGCTTTCATCAGGTGCAGGATACGCTTTGATGTAGACACAAAGCGCAGCTCCCAATGGATGTCGCTGATCTTTTTGACCTTAAGACCGTAGGCATATTTCCGTTGAATAAAGTTTAGCTCTTTTTTCGGATTGCCAGGCTCAGTATACCGTATCCAGTATACGTGTACCGGCTCATCTTCATCCAGCTTACCGGTCTGCTTGTCGATATTCAGCTCATACATTACCGTATTGGTATTGGGTGTGCGTTGCAGGTAAAACAGCAGGTTATCGTACGACCTGGGCACAGGAAAAGTATCCGCTTCGTTGAATACATTGTCTGCACCTCCGGTATGTTTCGCACTGGCCGTACCCGCAACAGCGCTGAATGAGAGAAAGAAGAAAGCGAAAACTGCTGCTTTCAGGCTGTTTTTGCTTTCCTCCTGTTTTGCTTTGTCTTTGGCATCCAAAGCGATCTTTGCCTGGCGCAACCTGCCTATTGCGGTAATGTTGGTCATCACGGCCATTACGGCGATCGGAAGGGTAAAGATGGTCATCGTTTCAAAGATGTGAAAAGAAATACCCGGAACGAATATTTTGTAATCGCCGCCGATATAGTGGCTGGCAATACCGCAGGCCATAGCCGATACACTGATCAGTACCACACGCTCCGGCCGCTGCATCAGGCCTCCTTTGCATTCTACACCAAGCCCCTCCGCACGCGCACGGGTATAGCTCACCATCATAGAACCGATCAGGGCTATAAATGCAAAGAGCGAGCTAAGGAAATAGTGGTGCGCTATCAGGTAATAGCAGATACCCAGGAACAGGATGAGTTCGCTGTAACGGTCGAGAACAGAGTCGAACATAGCGCCGAATGTAGAACTCATGTTGCCGATACGGGCCACCTGACCATCCAGCATATCGAACAGGCCGGCAAACAGGATCAGGGCACCGGCCCAGCCTACATAGGAAAGATCGCCCCGGTTGGTAATTTCTGCACCG
>DATJDO010000089.1:0-6343 GCA_035497375.1 Chitinophagaceae bacterium
GCAATCTTCTTCCCGGGTATTGGCATGTTCCCTTATGTGATGATCGTCTGCAGTACTATCTTTTTTTCCGCCCGGTTTCATCAAAGATTACTTTCCTGTTTACCTCTTTACACGCGTCTCCCGGATCATCATCCTGCAACCGGGCAAGCTTACCAGTACAGATTTCACTCTGTTATGCAAATGATGCTGATCGTGTACGCAAGCGTACAACTCATCATCCCCATACGTTTTATGCTCTATCCCGGTCACTTATTCTGGCACGAAGAAGGCTACCGCTTTTCCTGGCGGGTGATGCTGATGGAAAAATCAGGCGCCACATTTTTTACGGTGAAGGATAAGACACACCAGGTCGTGCAACAGGTCAACAATGCTGAATTTCTTACTCCACTGCAGGAAAAGATGATGAGCACACAGCCGGACCTGATCCTGAAATACGCACACTATCTTGCCAATCAGTTTGCACAACGGGGCATAGCGCAACCTGAAGTGTATGCAGAGGTCTATGTAGCGCTTAACGGACAGCGATCTAGGCTGTTTATCGATTCTACCGTAAATTTGGCGGCTCAAAGCCTCAGCTGGCGTCACTATAACTGGGTATTACCCTACAAAGAATAAGCAATCATTCTTCAATGAAACAATGGACCGCAACAATCGTTTGTTGCCTGATCATCTTCAATGCTTTTGCACAAAAGCAATATGCACTGAACGGCATCGTGCGCCTGGGCGAAGAACCTGCTGCAGAGGCATTGGTGTACCTGTACCCGGATACCATAAAGCAATTCAGCAACGACAACGGCTTCTTTCGTTTTGCATCTTTAAAGCCGGGCAATTACCAGTTGAAGATTATCTATCCCGGCTATCGCGACTTGCTCCGCATCGTCAGCATCAGTAATAAAAATGTGTCGCTGAACATAGACCTGGATCGGGAAAATGCTATCAGTCTGAAAGGAGTAGAGGTACGGGCACGCAATGAAATGGTATCCGGGAAGCTGAATGATATTTCCGGAACCTCTATCTATGCCGGTAAAAAAACACAGGTGATCAACCTTAAAAACCTGAATGCCAACCTGGCCACCAACAATACACGCCAGATCTATGCACGGGTTCCGGGCCTCAATATCTGGGAGTACGACCGCGGCGGTTTGCAACTGGGCATTGGCGGTCGTGGCCTCAGCCCCAACCGCTCTTCGAATTTCAATATCCGTCAGAATGGTTATGACATCAGTGCAGATGCCCTGGGTTATCCCGAAAGTTATTATACACCTTCTTCGGAAGCAGTGGACCGGATTGAGATTATCCGTGGTGCTGCCAGCCTGCAATACGGGCCGCAGTTCGGGGGGCTGATCAATTTTGTGATGCGTGAAGGACCACGGGAAAAACCCTTTGAATTCACCACCCGGCAAACTTTGGGTTCCTTTGGTTTTTTCAACAGCTTCAACAGCATAGGCGGTACCGTAGCCAAAAAGAAATTGAACTATTATGCCTTTTACCAGTATAAAAAAGGCGATGACTGGCGCCCCAACAGCCACTACGACCAGCATAATGCGTATGTGCACCTGGTCTACGATGTCAACAAAAAACTGAAGATCACCGGGGAGTATACGCTGATGACTTACCTGGCACAACAACCGGGTGGCCTTACAGATGCGCAGTTTGCCGCAGATCCATCCGTATCGGTAAGGGCACGGAATTGGTTCAATGTACACTGGAACCTGGCCAGCCTGAGCGCAGACTACCAAATCAGCGAACATACGCGCATTAACTTCCGCAACTACACGCTGCAAGGCGACCGTAAGGCCCTGGGCATCTTGTCGTATATCAACCGCCCGGACAATGGCGGTAACCGCGACCTGATGACGGATCGCTACAGCAATTTCGGATCTGAGCTGCGCTTTATCCACCAGTACAAACTGATTGGTGACCGGCCCAGTACTTTCCTGGTGGGTGGAAGGGCGTACAAAGGCCTCACAAACCGGAAACAAGGTATGGCAGACAATGGCAGCGATGCAGATTTCACTTACATCGGCACCGAACCCAGCACCTCTTCCTATCGGTTTCCGGGCCTGAACCTGGCTGCTTTTGCAGAAAATATCTTCCAGATCAACAAGCACTGGAACATCACGCCCGGACTGCGTTTCGAGCACATCAACACCAAAGCGGATGGCTACTATTACAAGCAAAATGTGTTTGTAGCGAGTGAAAAAATATTAGAGACAAAACAGAATCCGCGTTCCTTTACGCTGCTCGGCATCGGTACTTCCTGGAAGTTTGATAACGGTACCGAGCTTTATGCCAATATCTCGCAAAACTACCGTTCGATCAACTTCAACGATATCCGGGTGGTCAACTCAAATGCGCGCGTAGACCCGGCTTTAAAGGACGAGACGGGATATAATGCAGACCTGGGTTTTCGCGGCAGCTACCGCGGTTGGCTGTACCTGGATGCCAGTGTGTTTTACCTCAAATACAACGACCGCATCGGCTCCATCTTCACACGTGATACCAACTTCATGACTTATCGCCTGCGCACGAATGTGTCGGACAGCCGCAACCTGGGCCTGGAGCTGTTGCTGGAGGGCGATATCCTGAAGGCTTTGAGCAAGGGAACATCAAAGTACAAGCTGAATGTGTACACCAATCTTTCGCTGATCGATGCACGGTACATCAACACCAAAAACACGGCTATTGCCAACAAGCTGGTAGAAAATGTACCGCCCGTCCTGTTTCGCACCGGTGCTTCTTTTGGTACCACGCGCTTCAATGTTACCTACCAGTTTTCGTACCAGGCCAGGCAATATTCTGATGCGACAAATACGGAAATCACACCCACAGCTGTCGATGGGGCCATACCCACATTCAGTGTGATGGATTTGAGCCTGAGCTACAACTGGCGCCATTTTACCATCTATACCGGCTGCAACAACCTGCTGAACAAAAAGTATTTTACCCGCAGGGCAGATGGTTATCCCGGCCCCGGCATCCTGCCTGCAGACAAACGGAATGTTTATGTGACCCTGCAGTATAAGCTGTAGCACGATTTGAACGTGTGCTGATTTGAAAAACTGAAGATTCGGCCATACAGGTGATTTACAAATCTGAAGAAGATTTACCTCCACACACGCTGTCTTCCGAAGGAATCTGTAAACGCATGCACCGGAGCCTAAGGCCTATAAGGTTTTCGAAACCTTAGGTCTGTGTCGCAAACAATAAAGCGGCCCAAATCGAGCCGCTTTATAATACTTGTATCGTCTTTTGTCGCTACGCGCTGTAGTGATCTGAATTCAGCGCCGTATTGGCTCTTTCTGCTGCCTCTATGCCTTCAAACGAAGATAAGGTCTCACCTTTACCCTTACGCACCCATGTAGTATGCTCAAAGTGAGCGGAAGGTTTACCATCGGCAGTGACAATCGTCCAGCCATCGTCGGATTGGTTGATGTTGCGGGTGCCCATGTTGATCATCGGTTCAATCGCCAGCACCATACCTTCTTTCAGGCGCTTGCCGTCGCCGCGGCGGCCGTAGTTCGGCACTTGCGGATCTTCGTGCAGGTTTTTGCCTACACCGTGTCCTACCAGTTCCCGTACCACGCCATAGCCATATTGGCCATTTGTAAAGCTTTCTATGGCGTAAGAGATATCGCCTACGCGGTTACCATCCGCAGCCTGGGCTACGCCCCGCAGTACGGATTCTTTGGTCACCCGCAGCAATTTCAGGGTTTCAGGGTTTACTTCACCAATAGCAAAGGTATAGGCCGAATCACCGTGATAACCGTTCATATACACGCCGCAGTCTACAGAGATGATATCCCCGTCTTTCAGCTCATAATCGCTGGGGAAGCCGTGAACTATCGCTTCGTTGACGCTGATGCACAGTGAGAATGGGAATTCATGATTTTTAGGGCCATATCCTTTAAAAGAGGGCACTCCCCCATTGTCACGGATAAAGGTTTCCGCCATCTTGTCAATAGACAGGGTGCTGATACCTGGCTTTAAAAAAGTTGCCACCTGTGTTAAGGTGGCACTAACCATTAAGGCACTTTTTCTGATAATCTCTATCTCTTCTTTATTTCTGATATGGATCATTAGGCAATTTGATTATTATTTCTTTATTCTGCCACGGGTGCTGCTGTAGTGCGGCCCATGATCCTGCCCGATTTCATCATACCATCGTAATGACGCATCAGCAGGTGGCTTTCTATTTGTTGTAAAGTATCAAGGATAACACCCACACCGATCAGCATAGAGGTACCACCGAAGAAGGTTGCAAAACCACTCGTAACACCCAACAAACCGGCGATACCGGGCAGGATACCCGCTACAGCCAGGAACACGGCACCGGGTAAGGTGATGCGGTCCATAATGGTAGCGATGAAGTTTGCAGTCGGCTCTCCCGGCTTGATACCAGGGATAAAGCTGTTGTTACGCTTCAGGTTATCTGCCATTTCTGTCGGGTTGAAGATCAACGCGGTGTAGAAATAGGTAAAGGCAATCACCAATACAGCATAGATAAAGTTATGCCAGAATGAAGTCGGGTCAGACAAAGAACGCATAAAGCCTCCGCTGGCACCTTCTGTAGTCATCTTTGTAAAGCCCACAATAGTACCGGGTATAAACAGGATGGCCTGGGCAAAGATGATCGGCATCACACCGGAAGAGTTTACTTTCAGAGGAATGAAATCGCGTGCACCACCGGCTACTTCTTTAGCCGCATTGGTACTGCCGATGATACGACGGGCATAGTTCAGCGGGATTTTACGAACACCTTGTGTCAGCAGGATCAATCCTACGATCACCGCGATAAACACAGCGATCTCTACCAGGAAGATCAGTAATCCACCGCCGCCGCCGCTATTTTTAGCTGCGAACTCCTGGATAACAGATTCAGGCAGACGGGCAAGAATACCCACCATGATCAGGATAGAGATACCGTTACCTATTCCCTTATCTGTAATTTTTTCACCCAGCCACATAACAAACAAAGTACCTGCTGTCAATACAACAACTGTAGTAAACCAGAACAGGAAGCTGCTATAGTCAGGAATCAAAGCTTGTGCGAATTCGGGACCACGCAGGTAAGCAACGTAAGCACTGGCCTGGAAGATAGTCACTACTACTGTAAGGTAACGAGTGTATTGGTTCACCGTACGGCGACCGCTTTCTTCCTTCTGTAATTTGGCGACTTGCGGCACAACAATACCGGCCAGTTGCATAAAGATAGAAGCCGAGATATAAGGCATCACACCCAATGCAAATATAGAGGCACGACTAAACGCACCACCAGCAAAGGCGTTGAACAGGCCGAGCAGGCCATCAGGACCACCACCGGATTTGGCATCGAGGATCACAGGGTTAATACCGGGTAAGGTGATATAACAACCTACACGATACACAAGGATCAATGCCAGTGTAAATAATATACGCTTCCGGAGATCGTCAATACTCCAGATATTCTTCAGCGTTTCGATAAATTTCTTCACAGGATTCTAAATAAATGTGGTGATGAAGCAGAGCAAATAAAATAAAATGCGAATAAACGACAAAAGACGCACTTTTACAAATGCGTCTTTTTGAAAGATAATCTATTAAAGAATTTCAACAGTTCCGCCGGCGGATTCGATTGCTGCTTTTGCTTTTTCGCTGATGGCATTCACAACAAACTTAAGGTTGGTCTTGCTCATCTCTCCGTTACCCAGGATCTTTACAAGCGCTGTTCTGTTGATCAGACCATTCATGTAGAGGTTATCCAGGTTGAACTCGTCAAACTCATATTTGGAAATGATCGTATCCAACTGACCGAGGTTAAATACTACGTACTCAACACGGTTCATGTTTTTGAAACCGCGCTTAGGCATACGGCGCTGGATCGGCATCTGACCACCTTCATGGCCTTTTTTGCTTTGATAACCGGTACGGGCTTGTTGTCCTTTGTTACCTTTTCCGGCAGTTGTACCGCCGCTACCTTCACCACGGCCAACACGCTTCCTTGAGTGTGTAGATCCTTCGGCAGGTTTCAGATTGTGTAGTTGCATTGTGTTACAATTTTTAAACTTGCGCGGACTGTAGAACCGCTCGCAAATTATGGATGATTAAATACTATTTTACTTCTTCTACTTTCACGAGGTGGTTCACTGTACGAACCATACCCAGAATAGCAGGAGTAGCTTCTACTTCTACGGACTTGTTCATTTTGCGCAGTCCCAAAGCGATAAGGGTGCGTTTCTGAAATTCAGGACGATCGATACCGCTTTTTACTTGTGTAACTTTAATCTTTGGCATAAAATTTTATTTTTGATCCGCAAAGGCCAGGCCTGTCGGGAATCTTATCCGTTAAAAACTTTTTTCAGGC
>DATJDO010000090.1:0-2917 GCA_035497375.1 Chitinophagaceae bacterium
GTATAAAGGGCGCTTGCAGGTCAGCGGAGGTATTATGTACTACCTCGTTGCAGACCCTGTATATAAGACACTGGCACGCCGCGAGTCTCATACCGTGTTTATGGATGACAATGAAGAAAATTACCCCATCTCTACCGAGACCATTTTCTCAGACGAACAGGACAATAATAGCTATGATGACCGGCAAAACTGGACTCCGCGTAACGGAGACAACAAAACGAATGTGCTTTCCTACTATAGGAACGACAACAGGCTGACAAGGGCACAGATGAACACGCTCAAAAGTATTGTGGACGACCGGATGGGTGCTGACGATAAAGTAGCGGCCATACAGCAATATACCAACGACAAGTCACTGACTACAGACCAGGTGGTCGAGATGATGGGTTGGCTGAGCTTTGAGAGCAACAAATTGCAGGTAGCGCAATACTGCTACGACAAAGTACTGGATAAAGAGAATGATCACGAAATTGCCACTGCACTTAGCTTTCAAAGTTCGAAAAGAGAATTGGACGAGTTTATAGCAGGGAGCAGAAATGAGCACCGGCAACAGTACGATGAGGACAGGCCCGGCAGGCCCGGAACCAGAGGTATCCGCGGAGACAGAAATAGTCGTGGCCCCTTACAGCAAAGTGAACTCAGCAGCCTGGGCCGCAGCGTTGCCGACCGCAGCGGTGACACAGACAAACAAAGCCTGATGCAACAATACCTGACCGACAGGACAATGAACACAGCACAGGTAGCTGCTATGCTGGACTGGTTAAGCTTCGAAGGCACCAAGCTTGAATTTGCCCGCTGGGCCTTCAACAAAACAAGTGACAGGAGTAATTTTGGCCAGCTGAAAAGCAAATTCAACTTCAGCAGCTCAAAAAGGACGATTGACGACATGGTGCTGTCGGGAAAATAGTTTTACTGAATCATTAATACCCAATAATTAACTACCGCATTCATCACGTGATCACATGTATCACATTAAAAGAAAATGCCTCCGCAAGCGGAGGCATTTTCTTTTATATCAATTTCAGAAAGCTTACTTCTTCTTAGCTTCTTTTGCGTCTGCGTTCTCTGCTTGTTTCAGGGCACGTGTCATTACAATCGACGCGATCGGAATACGAGGAGAGTTCATCAGTTCCATGTTCTCTGAAGGAATATCCTGAACACGCATGTTCTCGTTCAGTTTCAGGTCAGTGATGTTCACTTCAATCGCTTCTTTCAGATACTTAGGCAGCGTACGTACACGTACTGTCTTCATTTTGATCTCCAGACGACCACCGGCTTTTACACCTTCTGGCTGACCTACGAATTTCAAAGGCAGGTTGGCTACTACTTTTTTATCGTCAACCAGTTCCAGGAAGTCGATGTGTGTCAGCGTATCGGTTACTACGTCAAATTGCAGTTCTTTCAGGATGCAACGGTAGTTTTTACCACCTACAGAGATTTCTGCCAGCTGAAAATCTGGTGTATACACCAGGTGACGGAAGGCAGGTGCCGGAGCGCTGAAGGATACCGTATCAGTACCACCGTAGATCACGCAGGGGATGTTGCCTTCTGCACGCAGGGTGCGGGTTGCTTTTTTTCCAAAATCGGTCCTTGACTGACCTTCGATTTTAATGCTTTTCATAAGCTTTGTGTGTATGTTTTTTCCTTCAAATCCAATCGAAAACCCGTCTAACGCCTGGTATTTGAAAAAATTGGTTTTTAAATTTTAGTTGTTCAGCTTCTTGCCGGACAGGTTTTTTTGTTTAAACAGTCGTTACTATATTTTCTTGATTAGTTCTTGCGTTTGCTGTGCAAAAACAGGGAACTGATCGATTTATTTTCAAAGGTATTCCTGATTGCAATCGCAAACAGGTCTGCTGTCGGCAACACCTCTATTTTAGAGCAGGGTTGCTTCAGTGGAATGGTATCGCAAACCACCAGTTTTTCGAGTACGGAATTTTCAATATTCTCATACGCCTTTCCGCTGAGTACGGGATGCGTACAAAAAGCAGTCACGCTCAATGCACCGCGTTCTTTCAGCATCGCCGCAGACTTTGTCAGCGTACCGGCAGTATCACAGATATCGTCAATCAGCACCACATTCCTTCCGGTTACATCGCCGATCACCGTCATAGAAGCCACTTCATTGGCACGCTTCCTTTCTTTATCGCAGATCACCATCTCCGCACCAAAGTACTGGGCTACCTCGCGTGTACGGTTCGTACTGCCTACATCCGGAGATGCAAAAGTGAGGTTTTCTATATTCAGTTGTTCAATGTAGGGGATGAAGATCGCCGAGCTATCCAGGTGATCCACAGGGATATCAAAGAAACCCTGTATCTGGGGAGCATGCAGGTCCATCGTCATCACACGGTCGGCACCGGCGGTAGTCAGCAGGTTCGCTACCAGTTTAGACGCAATGGAAACACGGGGCTTGTCTTTCCTGTCCTGCCGTGCAAATCCGAAATAAGGAATTACAGCTGTAATATAACCGGCAGAAGCCCTTTTTGCCGCGTCAATCATCAACAGGAGCTCCATCAGGTTGTCTGTAGGGGCAAATGTAGATTGTACCAGGAAAACATAATCCCCGCGGATACTTTCGCGGAAAACCGGCTGGAACTCACCATCACTGAACTTAGGAATATCAATCGCACCCAGTGATTTACCATATGTTTTCGCGATTTGCTCTGCGAGGTACTGAGACTTGGTGCCCGAGAATATTTTTACTGATGAATCCATTGAAGAGTTTCTTAAGAAAAATTGGAGGTGCAAAAGTATTACATCGACGGGCAAAAACCTATTTCTTTTACAAAAAAATGGCGGTGCGCAGGAAATAAATCAAGCACTCCGCCGTTTTCTGCCTATAATTGAATTGAGATTATCGATTTTACAAATTATCTTCGCCACAATTTTATTTTTTATCAATTATAATCAGAAT